>CAVIXY010000056.1:0-14043 GCA_963646665.1 Bacteroides sp. CAG:545 | reverse complement strand
ATCGACGCTATGGCTCTATTCCTCCACAAGCTTAGCTTGTGGTTTTCTCTATGAATAAGACAGGCAGCCCCGAAAGGGACTGCCTGTCTTATTTTTGATTTAAAAAACGTGGCAGCGGCCTGCCCTGCTGACGGATAAAACGATCAGCCTTTGCAGCCCTGCTCTTCCCAGTCGCCAAAGTCGCTGGCGTCAGCGATCTTGGTAGGGTCGAACTTGCCGTTTTCGTCCTTGGGAGCTTCGGCGGGGCCGGCTTCCACAGGGTTGGGGTTCGGGGCCTCGGGGTCATACACCGGGCGCTCCTCGCTCAGGTCCGGCAGGGTCACCGGCTCCCCGGCTTCTGCGGGGGCCTGCTCTTCGGCAGGGGTCTCTGCGGCCTGCTCTGCCGGAGCGGGCTCTGCAGCGGCCTTGGCTTCCCCTTCGGCCTCGGCATAGGCTTCGGCGGTCTTGGCGGCTTCCGCCGCGTCCTGCTCGGCGTCCTCGGGGAATTCCACCTGCTCCACATGGAGCGGGTCTTTCTGATTCAGGATCTTGTCCAGCACCACAATGGCAGCGCCGGTGGCGGCAACGGCCATGGCCGTGCCCAGGATACGGTACAGAGTTTTCATGCCAGAACCTCCTTGTTCGTTGAAAAATCAGATGGTTAAGAGAACGTTACGACTTCGTTCAGCGGCTTCTGGGCCGGTTCCACCGACAGGGCGGTGAGCACGGGGCCTTTGCCGCGGTAAATGTTGTGGAACTTGTAGCCCACCTTGGCGGTCACGGTGACCCAGCTGCGCTGTTCCAGCGCCTTGTAGCCATCGTAGCTGCAGGGGAAGCCCACAAACTGGATGTCCTGCACACAGCAGGTCATGGCAAAGCGGCCGGGCACAAAGCTGTTTTTGCCGGCGCGGTTGGTCTGGCACACCTGCGCCAGGAACTTGACCGTTTTGCCGGTGTACTTCTGCGGCTCGTCCTGGCAGTCCATGTACCAGATGCCAAAATCGTCATCGTGAATGTCAATGACGTCTGCGTTCACATCAAAGGGCAGCGGATCGGGAATGTCGTCATAGGCCACGCTGCCGTCCTTGAACTCGTAGGCAATGTCGCACTTGCGGGAAGCCTGACGCACCAGCTTGTGCAGCTCCTGGCGGGCGGCATCGTTGTTCACGGCTTCGGCGCGGTTGAACACGATCAGCTCACTGCGGGCGATCTTGTCCAGCAGCAGGCTGCGCATGGAATTGTCGCGGGCATAGGTGAGGGCGGTGGTGCCGTCGGCAGTGGCGATGCACTGGTAAACGATCCAGCTTTCGGGCAGGGCCTCAGCCAGATCCTGCAGCAGCCACATACCGTTGTATTCGATCACCACGCGGCCTGCATCAGACTCTTTCTCCATCTTGAGCAGGTTCTGCGGGTTCAGCTCGGCCTTGTCCTCAATGACCTTGACGGTCACGCCGGGGAAGGCGAACTTCTTGGGGTTATACTCTTCTTCGCCCTCTTCGCAGATCAGCAGCAGGGTCTTGTCGCCGGAGTCGAAGTTGGGGTCCTCAAAGGTTTCCTGAATGAATTTGGTCTTGCCGCTTTCCAGGAAGCCCACAAACAGGTAAACCGGAATTTCTTTTGCCATAGGAATGGTTTCTCCTTTTATTTTTAGCAGCCAAACAGCTCTGCAATGGCCTTTTCGTTCAGCTTGGAGCCGATGACCACCAGCTTGCCGCCCACATCTGCACCGCGGGCGCGCACTTCCCACTCGCCGGGCACGTAGTCGAACTCCAGCCAGCCGTCTGCACCGCCGTCCACAATGCCCTTGCTGCGCAGGATCATGCCGTAATTGCCGGTGTCCAGCTCGGTGAGGGCGTGCTCGATCTCTGCCTTGGTGAACTTGCGGGCCGTCTCCACGCCCCAGCTGGTGAACACCTCATCGGCATCGTGGTCGTGATGGTGGTGATGATGGCCGCAGCCGCAGTGGTCGTGGTCATGCTCCTCGTGATCGTGATGATGCTCATGCTCCTCGTGGTCATCATCGTGATGATGGTGGCCGCAGCAGCAATGTTCGTCATGATCGTGGTCATCGTCATCATGATCGTGGTGGTGATGCTCATGTTCGTCATGGTCATCATCCTCGTCGTGATCGTGGTGGTGATGCTCGTGCTCGTCATCATCATCGTGATCGTGGTGATGGCCGCAGCTGCACACGCCGTTCTCATCGTAGTGGTGGTGGTGGTGATGATGCTCTTCTTCCTCGTCCTCGTGGGCGTGCTCTTCGTTGGCCTTTGCAGCCATGGCGATCAGCTCAGCCTTGAAGTCGTCCTTGGTGGACATAGCCTTCAAAATCTGCTCACCGGTCAGGTCGTCCCAAGCGGTGGTCACGATGGTAGCGGTGGGGTTCTTCTCGCGCAGCATGGCCACGGCAGCGGCGATCTTCTCTTCGCTGGCGGTCTGGGTGCGGCTCAGCAGGATGCAGCTTGCGTGGCTGATCTGGTCGTCGTAGAACTCGCCGAAGTTCTTCATATACATCTTGACCTTGTTCACGTCGGCCACGGTGACGAAGCTGTTCAGCTGCACGTCCAGGTGCTCAGCCACGCCTTCCACAGCGCGGGTCACATCACTCAGCTTGCCCACACCGGAGGGCTCGATGACGATACGGTCAGGGTGGTACTGCTCCACCACCTGCTGCAGAGCGGTGCGGAAGTCGCCCACCAGAGAGCAGCAGATGCAGCCGGCGTTCAGCTCGTTGATCTGGATGCCGCTTTCCTTCAGGAAGCCGCCGTCAATGCCGATCTCGCCGAACTCGTTTTCGATCAGCACCACCTGCTGGCCCGCAAAAGCCTCCTTGATGAGCTTTTTGATCAGCGTGGTCTTGCCGGCGCCCAGGAAGCCGGAGAAAATATCAATCTTGGTCATAATTTTAAATGCCTCTTTCTTTGTTAGCAGACAGAGCCGCGGAGTGCTGGCCCGTAAAAATCCTACATCTCTATTATAACAAGGCTGTCAATGGAAAAACGGCCTTTTTGGAGAAAAAATTGTAACATTTTTTGCAATTTGGTTGCGTTTTCGCGTTTTGGGGCCAAAAGAATGGCCGGGCAGGCCGCTTTTCATCGGACTTTCACCGGAATTGGACGGTTTGTTCACAGCTTTTACGCCGCGTTTCCACAAAACGGGCTTAAACTTGGTTGCATAAAACACGAAGGAGAATTTCCATGAAAACCTGTAACAAGCGCATTTCCCGCCGTTCCTTCTTAAAAGCCGCCGGTCTGCTCAGCCTTGCCGGGGGCCTGGCTGCCTGCGGCAGCACGGCACAGAGCACTGCTGCATCGGCGTCCACTCCGGCGTATTCGCTGGACGGCGCCGTAAAGGCCGAATTCACGGACAGCGGCATTACCCTCAGCCCGGAAAATGCATCTGGCTGCACCGTGGAGGGCACGGCTCTCACCATCACGGCGGCGGGCACCTATGCGGTGTCCGGCAGCTGTGCGGACGGCAGCATTCAGGTGGAAAAGGGCGTGGAGGACGTGACGCTGGTGCTGAACGGCCTGACCCTCACCAGCACCACCACCGCCCCGCTGGTGTGCGGCAAATCCTCCGGCGTGACCCTTGCGGCGGCGGATGGCACAGAGAACACCCTGACGGACACAGAGGCCAACAACAAGGACAGCGACAACCCCAGCGAGGATGCTGAAAATGCGGTGGTCAAGTGCAAGGACGGCTCTCAGGTGGTGCTGTGCGGCACCGGCACCCTGAACATCCATGCCGTGGGCAAAAACGGCATCAAGTCCGGCACCGCGCAGGATGACCGGGACGCATCCCTGACCATCCGGGATCTGACCCTGAACATTGATGCGCCGGTGAACGATGCCATCAACGCCGAGCAGCAGCTGGACGTGGAGAGCGGCACCCTGAACATTGCCGCCGGGGACGATGCCGTGCACTGCGACCTGTATATGAATGTGGGCGCAGATGGCACCGATGGCCCCGCCATCCACATTTCCACCTGCTACGAGGGGCTGGAAGCCGCCGAGCTGAACATTTATTCCGGCGAGATCGACATCACCGCCTCGGACGACTGCCTGAACGCAGCAAACTCCGACCTGGGCGACTACGCCTTTGTAATGAACATCATGGGCGGTACCATCAATGCCTACTCCACCGAAGGCGATGGCTTTGACTCCAACGGCACCCTGACCATTTCCGGCGGCAATATTGCGGTGTGGACGGCCAACACCGCCGACAACCAGCCGCTGGACGCCGATGGGCTGATCACCATTACCGGCGGCACGATCCTGGCGGCGGGCGGCAGTGCCGGTATGGGCTGCTCCATCAGCGCCGACCAGCCTTATGTGACCTACGGCGGCAGCCGGGAGGGGCTGGGTCTGGCCGCAGAAGCGGAGCTGTCCATCTGCGATGCCGATGGCAGGGCCGTGTACACGGCGGCAGCGGTGTGCGGCACGAACTTTGTGTTCTTCTCCAGCCCGGAACTGACCGATGAAGCCGCTTATACCCTTACGGCCAACAGCAGCGAGATCGCCGCCGCCGATGCCCAGACCGGCGAAGCAACCACCGGCATGTCCGGCGGCCCCGGCGGCGGGCAGGCACCCGGCAATGGCCCGGCCCCTGCCGATGGCCAGACGCCCCCGGATGCCCCGGACGGCACCACCCCGCCGGATGGCCAGACCCCGCCGGACAACGGGCAGGCCCCGGCAGGAGGCCAGCCTCCGCAGAAGCCGGGCAGTGATGCGGCGGCGTCCGGCGAGACGAGCGCGGCATAAGCAAAAAGGCAGCGGCTTTGTATAAAGCCGCTGCCTTTTTGCATCAATGTCCCGCGAGCCGGTTGGCCACCGCAGTGGTCTTCTCCGAGGAATCGCCCGTGAACCAGTAAGTCACACCGTTGGCTTCCACCCGCAGGAAAACCGTATCCGTGGGGTCCAGGCAGAAATACGCCTGTCCTTCGCCGGTCACGTAGAAGTCCCCTTCCAGATAGTGGTCCAGCCCGGTAGCATTGGTGCGTCTGCACTCTGGCAGGCTGTCCCGCAGCTGCACGTCCGTGATGCGGTCCACGGCGATGGTATACTTTTCGCTTTTGCCGTGGGAAGCCACCAGCACCGCAGGCGTATCGCCGCGCAGTTCCAGTTCGGTGGGGATGCTGTCCGCCACACCCATGGCCGGGCCGATGAACAGTGTGCCTACGATAATGACGATAAGAACCGCCATCGTCCACTTGCCGATGGGCGTTGCCAGATTGATGGTGCTGCCAAGGCCCAGCCGCTTTGCCACCATCACGCGGGTATCGGCGGGGTTGTAGTACAAACTGCCCAGCAGCCAGACGTCGTCCTCGTCTGCCAGTGCCGTTGCACCTTGGGTCAGCCGCTCCTGCGTGCAGCGCAGGCGTAGTTCCATCCACAGAGTGCCGCCCATCAGCAGGATCAGAAATGCAATGGAGCCAAAGACTGCAATGCTGGCATTCTGCACGGTGCCCATCAGGAAGTTGAGCCCGGCACAGCCCCACAGCATGAGCCGCCAGAAGCGGTCCCAATAGGCGCGGCGCACCCGCTGTAAAGTCTGGTTCAGCGCGGTATCTGCTGTGACCATCTCGCCTTTGCGGCGGAAGGTCCAGCGCCCTGCCGCCCAGCACACCACAATGACCAGCGCATCCGAGAACACCACACCGCGTGTAGCAGCAGCCCGCCCGGGCAGGAATACCGGTATCAGACTAATGAGCAGCGGCAGCACCAGCGTCCACAGGCCGATGGGTTTTGGAAGAGATGCTTCGGAAGCATTGGTGTCTACTACCTGCAGCCGCAGCGGCGGCGTGACGGCCCAGCCCTGCTCTTTTTTGAGCTGTTTCATCTGCTTGTGAGCCTTGAGATACGGCAGATACGGCACCGTAGTGGCAACATAGAATAGCAAAATCCATACACTGAGCAGCAGCCACATGGTGCGCAGGAAGAACAGCGGAATATAAACCAGCACCATAGCAAGGGCCAGAAGGTCTGTCTCCCGCTGGAAGCGGCGGATGAGTGCCTGCACCTGCGGCAGTTCCAATGCCGTTTCCGGCACGGTCACGCCGAACAGCAAGCCCTTCTGCCGCCGGGCAGAACTGCGTGCAATGCCGTACAGGATGCCCAGAATCGCCAGATAGACCACAAACAGCAGGATCTCATCGGCACGCGACATGTAAACTGACATGGTTCAGCCCTCCGTTTCACCATACACTGCGGCGCACTGCGCCAGAAATTCCTCTTTGGAAAGCCCTGCCAGCCGGGCCTCCCCCGCCAGCAGCCGCAGCCGGGCAAGCTGATCCGCCGTCAGGGCCTTTTGCCCCGGCGGGGCGCACACCACGGCCCCACTGCGCCGGTCAGCGGTCAGGTAGCCCTCACTTTTTAACAGTTGGTACGCCTTGCTCACGGTCATCACGTTGATGCCGGCATCCTCGGCCAGTGCCCGGGTAGTGGGCAGGTGTTCGCCGGGCAGCAGACGGCCCTCGGCCACGGCCAGCACCACCTGATCCCGTATCTGCCGGTAAATGGGCACGGTGCTTTGAAAATCCAGCCGGAACAGCATGTGCATTCTCCTCTCTTTGTATTATTAAATATAATACAAATGATACAAAATGTCAAGCACGGCCCTGCATTGCAATCTTGTTTGCAGAATGGTACAATAAGATACAGCAAACCACCGCCGCCGGACGTTCTTCCGGCATAATTTGAGAAAGAAGGCTTTTACAATGAGCATGAATACGGTTCCCGAGCGTCTGGCTGCGCTGCGCGAAGCCATGAAGGCAAACGGTGTGGATGTGTACCTGATCCCCGTGGGCGACCCCCACGCCAGCGAGTACCTGCCCGACCATTACACTTCCCTGACCTACTTCTCCGGCTTCCACGGCGAAAACTCCAACTTTGTGGTCACCATGACCGAGAGCGCCGTCTGGGCCGATGGCCGCTACTTTGTGCAGGCCGAGAAAGAGATCGCAGGCACTGAAATTCAGCTGATGCGCATGGGCGAGCCGGGCGTGCCCACCGTGGAAGAATACTGCGCCAAGGTGCTGCCCGAGGGCGGCAAGCTGGGTCTGTGCGGCCTGACCGCCAGCTGCGCCCTGGTGAACAGCGTCAAGAAGGCACTGGAACCGAAGCACGGCGAGATCAGGACCCTGTTCCTGGAAGATGAGCTGTGGACCGAGGGCCGTCCCGCCCTGCCCGCCACCCCGGCCTGGATTTTGCCCAAGGAATACGCCGGCTTCTCCCCCGCCGAAAAGCTGGGCCAGCTGCGTGCCAAGCTGACCGAGCTGGGCTGCACCGCCCAGCTGGTGGGCAAGCTGGACAACCTGGCCTGGCTGCTGAACCTGCGCGCCATGGACATTGAGTGCACCCCCTACGCCATGGCTTACTGCTATGTCACCCCGGACCGCGCCGTGCTGTTCATCAATCAGGCCCGCGTGACCCCGGAAGCCAAGGCTGAGCTGGAAGCCAATGGTGTGACCCTGGCCGACTACGACAGCATTCTGGACGTGATGGCCGCCGAGACCGAGCCCCAGACCGTGCTGGCCGAGAGCGCAACCGTGAACTACGCCGTGTATCAGGTGCTGGAAAACAACGCCGCCCTCACCGTGAAGGACATTGCCGACCCCCTGCTGCCCATGAAGGGCGTGAAGAACGAGGTGGAGCTGGCCCACATCCGCGAGGCCCACATCCGCGATGCTGTGGCCATGGTGCGGTTCCAGATCGAGCTGGAGAACCGTCTGGCCGCCGGCGAAGAGCTGACCGAGCTGACCGTGGACGAGATCCTGCACAAGTACCGCAGCGCCACCGATAAGTTCATCGTGGAGAGCTTTGGCACCATTGCAGCCTACGGCGGCAACGCAGCCATGATGCACTACCACGCCACCCCCGAGGACCACGCCACGCTGCAGCGCAAGGGCTTTTTGCTGGTGGACAGCGGCGCTACCTACATGGACGGCACCACCGATATCACCCGCACCTACCCGCTGGGCGAGCTGACCGAGGACGAGCGCCTGTTCTACACCTGGACCCTGCAGTGCCACATTGACATTGCCAAGGCCGTGTGGCTGGACTACTGCGAGTGCAAGATGATCGACACCATCGCCCGTGAGCCGCTGTGGCGCCACCTGATCAACTACCGCTGCGGCACCGGCCACAGCGTGAGCTTTGTGGGCAACGTGCACGAAGGCCCCCACGCCTTGAACGGCCGCAACACCACCCTGATGCGCCCCGGCATGATCGTGACCGATGAGCCGGGCGTGTACGAGAGCGGCGAAGTGGGCATCCGCATTGAGAACGAGCTGGAGTGCATCCATAAGGCCGACAACCAGTACGGCACCTTCCTGGCTTTCCGCCCGGTGATGTTCGTGCCCATTGCCACCTCGCCCATTGTGCCCGGCGTGCTGGACAAGGACGAGATCGCCTGGCTGAACGATTACCACCGCCAGGTGTTCGAGAAGCTGGCTCCGCACCTGAACGAGGACGAGCGCGACTGGCTGGCCAAGAAGTGCGCCGCCATCGGCTGCTGAGTGACAGCCCTTTGAACTGAACGCATAAAAAAGCGGGAAGCCGCGCCGGAGCGTGCAAGCTCCTGCGGCTTCCCGTTTTTGTTGGGCGTTATTCGTTGGAGTCGTGCTTGGAACGGTGCTCCTGCGCCGTTTCCCGCAGTTCGTCCCGCATATCGTTCCAGCGCTCTTTTGCCTCGGCGGTGCGGGTCTGCACGTCCTCTTTGGCATCCTTCCAGTAGGCCTTGGCTTCGTCGATCACGGCCTTGAACGGTCCGCTGGGGTAGGTGCTTTCGGCAATGTCCACCAGGAACTTGTACAGCTGCGGGCGCACCTGCTCGTACATGCCAAGGCGGGTGTACAGGTCCTTGTAGTAGCGGAACACCTGCACCTTGTTCTGCACCAGGGTGGCGGGGTTGATCTGGGTGTGGCAGATGCTCTGGGGGTTCTGCACGTAGTAGTACCCGGCCTGCCCGATGGAAACAAACACCCCGGCGTACTGGATGTACTGCATGTTGAACACCAGATCTTCCGCCCAGCGCATCTCGCTGGTAAACCGGATGTCGTGGGCCAGCAGCAGGTCCCGGCGGTAGAGCTTGTTCCACAGCACGCTGTAAAAGTAGGAAGCGGGCTTGTCCATCAGGCGGCGGGCAAAGGTGTCCTTGTCGTACACGCCCTCGGGCAGAAAACCGTATTCCCGCACCTCCGGGGGCCGGGCCACGCTCATGACGCCCAGGTTGTCCTGGATCTTTTCCAGCACCTGTTTGGGCTTGCTGGCCCCGGCGGGAATCACCATTTTGTAGGGCGCGATTACAAAATCGGCGCTGTGTGCTTCGGCTGCGGCGGCCAGATGCTCGGTAAAGTCGGGGTCAATGTAGTCGTCACTGTCCACAAACTGGATGTACTTGCCGCTGGCAAGCTTCAGCCCCAGGTTGCGGGTGTCCGACACGCCGGAGTTGGCCTTGTCCACCAGCACGATGCGCGGGTCTTTGGCGCGGAATTCCTCGCACACGGGCAGGCTGTGGTCTTTGGAGCCATCGTTTAGCACGATGACCTCGATGTTCTGCCAGGTCTGGGCGCAGATGCTCTCCAGGCAGCGGGCAATGTGGTTCTGGGCGTTGTACACGGGCAGAATGATGCTGACGAGGGGCTTTGTCATGGCGGCGTCTCCTTTGCGGTTGATTTGTAGCTTCATCATACTCCCGCCGTGCGCAAAAAGCAAGAGCCGCGTTTTTTCCAGAAAAGGAGGAACCATTCATGATCTTTCACATTGCGGTGTGCAGCCCGGACGCCGGACTGCGCAGCGGGCTGGAACGCCAGTGCATGGAATACTATGCCCGGCGGGCCGATGCCTGCATTGTGGAGCAGCTGACCAGCGCGGAAATGCTGCTGCAGCGGGATGCCGCCGGGGTGCGGTATGAGCTGTATCTCATGGAGCTGGGGGCTTCGGCGTCCCCGGCAGAGCTGGCGGCGGCGGGTGAGCTGCGGCGGCGGGGCTGCCGTGCCCCGCTGGCCTTTGTGGCCCGCACCCCGGCCCACGCCTACAGCGCTTATAAAGTAGACGCCATGCAGTACCTGCTGCTGCCGGTGCATCAGCGGGAGCTGTTTGCCCTGCTGGACCGCGCCACCGAGCCGGAGTACGGCCCGGCCCTGACCGTGAGCACCGCCGAGGGCCTGCGGGTGCTGGCTTATGCCCGCATCGAGTATCTGGAATGCACCCACCACGTGGTGCATTTTCACCTGACCGATGGCGAGGACGTGGCGTCTCTTTCGCTGCGGGTGCCCTTTTCGGCGGTGGCGGCCCCCCTGCTGGCAGACGGCCGCTTTGTGCAGCCCCACCGCTCCTATGTGGTCAACCTGATGCAGGTGGACCAGCTGGCCCCCGGAGAACTGCGGATGAGCAGCGGCCAGCGCATTCCGGTGCCCCGCGGCCGCGAGTGCACCGTGCGGGACGCCCTGCTGGCAAGGGCCGCACGAAAGTAACCCTCTCAGTCTCGCTTCGCTCGCCAGCTCTCCCGAAGGGCGAGCTTTATGTGCGGAAACCGGAAGCGAAAACTTCTGTTGGAAGGAAAACATTCCCGGCAGATGCAGAAAAGCTCCCCCTTCGGGGGAGCTGGCACCGCCTGCGGCGGTGACTGAGAGGGTTCCCTTTCGTCACCTTCCACAAACACGGCGTTGCAGTTTTGTTGCACTGTACGAAAATAAACTTTTTCCGTCAAAAACCTTTGCAATTAAATAGGGGGGGGGGTATACTTAAAACAAGTAAAGTTCTGCGTAAACTGTATAATTGGCAAACCAGCCGAAAGGCTGGGACGCAAAGCTACAGGGCCTGTAACATGGCAGCCAGCTGCACAAAAAAGGTCTGCACGCCGGGGGTTGGCGGTGCAGGTGCCTGTTTTGGTTCGCATTCCGGGGGCCGTCTCTGTTGTTGCAGGGGCGGCCCTTTTTTGTTTTGCATACAGCGCGCAGGGATTGGGGGCGGTCTCCCCCAAAGGAGGAAAAAGCGATGAAAAAGAAAAATCCGCTTGGTCTGCGGGTGCTTTCCACGGCAGCCATCATGTCCATCATCACATCCATTGCGGCACCGGCGTTTGCAGGTGTGTATTACGTCAATGACGGCGACATCAACATTGAGGTGGATGCCAACGGCAATGTTAAGGTGACCCAGAATGGCGAAACTTATGAGGATGCCAACGGCGAGGTGATTATTCGCGGCGGCTCTGCATCCGATTATGAGGATAAACGCACCGACAAGGGCGCTTCCAAGAAGGAAGAAACCACCGCCATTGGCGAGACTTACGCAACCGAGGAAGAACCGGAAGAGGAACCTGCCGCCGAAGAACCCGAGGAACCGGAAACGGAACCCGAAGAGGCAGCCGAGGAACAGCCTGCAGAAGCTGAAGAAGAGCCGGAAGCATCTGCCGAGGAAGAGCAGTCGGAAGAGACTGAAGAAGCGGCAGAGGAACCCGAAGCGGAAGAAACTGCAGAGGAGATCGACACCGAGGAAGCGCAGGAAGAAGCTGCTGAAGAGGAGCAGGAGCCAACAGAAGAGGAATCGACCGAAGAAACGGCGGAGGAAGCGGACACTGAGGAAGAACCCGAAGCATCTGCCGAAGAGCCGGAAGCGGAAACGGCAGAGCCTGCCGTGCAGGAGACTGCCGAGGGCGAGACCCCGGCGGAAGGCAGCGAAGAGACCACCGAAACGCCCGCCAAGCGGGAAGCCCCGGATACCACTATGGATGGTATGACGCTTGACGAGAAAGGCAAAATCAGCGGCGGCTACTATGTGGCATCCGGCCCCAAGTCTGAGACCACGGGAGAGGACATTGCATCCACCGGCAATACCATTTCCATCAGGAACGATTGGGTAAGTTCGGTCAAAAATGCCTTTAAGTTCATTCTGGAAAATGTCAATATCGTAAATAAGAATACGAGCAAAGCTGCCATGTCGGTGACCGGCCAGGGCGATACCACCATAGAGCTGGACGGCAACAATGTGCTGCAGAACGATGGATACCAAAACAAACATGCAGCTCTTGAGAAAAACGGCGCGGAGACCGGCACCCTGACCATTACCGATGAAGATGAAATTGACGGAGACGACAGCAAACGCGGCAGTCTGACTGCAGCCACCACAGGTTATAGCGGCGCAGCCATTGGCGGTGCAAACGGAAACAGCGGCGAGAACATCCACATTACGGGCAATGCCTATGTGAATGCATCGGCTACGAGCGGCGCGGCCATCGGCGGCGGAGACAGCTATACGAGCGGAAAAGCGGACGGCTCCGATGGCAACCATATCCACATTGACGGCAATGCCTATGTGGTGGCAAAGGGCGGTGACCGAGCCATCGGCGGCAGTGACCAGGTAAGCAGCGCAGGTAAGGGCGGCGATGCAAAAGACATTGTGATCTCCGGCACCAGTACCGTATATGCAGATGGCGGCATTGGCAGCGGTGGTACTGGTACATACGGAAACAAGGGCGGCAGTACGGATATTACCATTAAAGGAAACAGTACTGTTTATGCAAATTCAAGGGGCAATAACTATGCGAACTCTTACAATGGCGGAACCACGATCGGCAGTGGTTATGGTGGAGATACCGTCATTAAAATTGCAGAAAATGCAAAAGTAAAATCTGTGCTTTACTGGTATAGCAGTTATGGCGGAAAGTACTATGTTAATAGCACGAGCTATGGTGTCGGCATTGGCGGTTATGGTGGAAACACCGATGTGACAATCACAGACAATGCAATCATTGGTGATGGAAGCGGCAACATTGGCATCAGCGGAAGTATAGGCAAAAACCAAGAGACAGCTTCAGTTACAATTTCCGGCAATGCAACCATTGGCAAGCTTTCAGATGGAGCCTATATTGGAGCGGGCACGGATGATGACGAGAACAGAACGGGTAAGATCATCAATATTTTGATCAAGGACAATGCCCGGATCAAAAAAGTGACCCGAATTGGCAGCCGAAACGCAAAAACGGATGTTAAAATTCTGGACAATACAACCATTGAGGAAATGCCGGGTGATGGCGGCCATGCAATTGGCTCCCGCTACGAACAATCAACCATCACGATTGGCGGAAGCTCTGTAGAAGGTGAAAAGCAAAAAGGCACTGTAACCATAAAAGCAGGCGAGAAAAATGGTTACAGTGTGATTGGTGCTGGTTTTTGGACAAATTCCGATGTGAAAATCAATGGCAATGTGGACCTTGTGTTGAAATCTGCAAACGGCAAGTACATTATGGCAGGGGGAGATACACCGGTTACAGATGCTCAGCTGAAGCAGATGCTGGAGGCTGCCGGGGCAGAAGATTCCACAATTTCTTATCTGGACGAGGATGGAAACATTACCAAAATTGCCCATAGCACGGACCTGTGCGAAGTGGAAGAAGGCACGGAAATGACCATTGACACTGCCCCCACCTGCACCACCCCGGGCAAGGGCCACTTTACCTGTGCCTATGAGAAAAACCACGGCGCGACCGGCGATGACCTGTACCATACCGGTGTGGTGAAAGAGGTGGAAATTGCCGCCCTGGGTCACGACTTTAACGAGTGGCATGTGACGAAGGAAGCCACCTGCACGCAGGAAGGCGAGATGCAGCGCGAGTGCCGGCGGGATGGCTGCACCGAGGTGGAAACCAAAACCATTGCCATTGACTCGGCTGCACACGACTGGGGCGAATGGACAACCACCAAGGAAGCTACCTGCACCGAAACCGGCGAAGAAACCCGTGTTTGTGCCAACGATGCCGCCCATGTGGAGCACAGAGAAGTGCCTGCCACCGGCCACGAGAACACCCACGTGGAAGGCAAGAAGGAGCCGACCTGTGAAGAACCCGGTTACACCGGCGATGAAGTCTGTGACAAGTGCGGTGACGTGGTGACCAAGGGCGAGGATATCCCCGCCACCGGCAAGAACGATGACGATAACGCCGAAGCCCCCGAGCTGCGCGTGGTGGTGCCCGGCAACACCCTGCGGGACCTGCTGTTTACCGTGCGCCAGGCGGACGGTGAGCGCACCTACACCTGCAAAAAGGCCGATGCAACCCTGACCG
>CAVIXY010000055.1:0-14210 GCA_963646665.1 Bacteroides sp. CAG:545 | reverse complement strand
TATCCTACACGGGGAGGCTTTTTGTCTATTGTCTACTTTTTACGGACCGGTTCAAAAGGGGGAGCTGATGCACAAAGTGCGGCGGAAAGGAGGTTCAGCCCATGTTTGCAAAGCGTTCCACGGCTTTGGTAAAGTCCTGGATGGTCTTGTCGGCATCGCCGTGCTCAATGCCGTCCTTCACGCAATGCTGAATGTGGCCCTCCAGCACGATCTGCCCGCACTTGTGCAGGGCCGATTTGGCGGCGTTCAGCTGGGAAAGAATGTCCTCACAGGGCACATCTTCATCTACCATGCGGTCAATGGCCTGCACCTGGCCGATGATCTTTTTCAGGCGGCGGTGCAGGTTTTCCGCGTCCATGCATTGTTTCATAAACAAAAACCTCCATACGGATGGGTGTATCGGTATTCTGTTCTTATTCTATCAGCTTTTGTCCAAACGTCAAGCGGGCAGGTTTCGGCCTGTTTTGCACATCCACTGCGTTAGAATGTGGAAAACAGGAGGTGACCGAACCCATGAAACATCGCTGGACCACTCTGCTGTGGGAGCTTTGGGCGGCGCAGGTTCTGTGCACGGCTGCCGCTTTCTGGCCGGGCAGCCCCTTTGGCACGGCACCGGAGCTGGCATTGCCCGGCCTTGGGCTGGCCGCTGCCGTGCCGCTGGCCTGGGCGGCCTGGGGCCTGTGGGCAGAACCGGCAGCGCCCCTGCCGCCGGAACAGCTGCTGGAAGCGGCGCAGCCCTTTGACCTGACCACCCTGCTGGACCTGCCCCTGCCGGTGGCATAAAAACAAAAACCCCCGTGCCGGGTTCCCGGCACAGAGGTTTTGTTCGTCAATCAATCTGCGCGATCAAGCGTTCTTGTTCGCACGCTTTGCCATACGGCTGATCTTGCGGCTAGCGGTGTTCTTCTTGATGACACCCTTAGCGCGAGCCTTGTCGATCGCGGAAACAGCAGCCAGGACGGTTGCGTCCTTGTCAGCGGCATTCGCATCGATGGCAGCGTCTGCCTTCTTGACGACTGTTTTCAGGTTGGTCTTAATGGCCTTGTTGTGAGCCTGCTCTGCAGCAGCCTGCACGACGCGGTCCTTCTGAGATTTGATGTTAGGCATTCGTTCCACCTCCTTGGCTACCTATAACAGCGCACCTTATGATACCATATTTGCCGTACCAACGCAAGCGTTTTTTTGATTTTTGTTTAGAAAAGTTTTGTTTTTCCCACACTTTGGGCAGCAGACGGGCGCAAAAACAGCCCGGAACGCAGCAAAGAGGTGGAAGAATGCGCAAAACAGACCTGGCCGATGAATTGTTTGGTACGGTGCAGGGCACGGCGGCCCCCGGCGGGGTGCGCCTTGCCACGGCAAAGCGCGGCGGTGTGACCGTCACCCGGGTGGAGATCGCCCGGGTGGGGCTGGCCCGCCCCCGGGGCCGGTATGTCACCCTGGAAATGCCCAGCGTCAGCGTGCTGGACGAGCGGGACGCCAATGTGATCGAGACCTGTGCCGAGGAGCTGCGCGCCCTGCTGCCGCCCCGCGGGCCGGTGGTGGTGCTGGGAGTGGGTAGCCGCCGGATTACGGCCGATGCCCTCGGCCCCCGCACCGCCCAGAAGATCCTGGTCACCATGGGGCCGCAGCACACCCTGCCGGTGCGGGGCATCCGCCCGGTGGCGGCTCTGGCGCCCGGTGTGGCGGCTTCCACCGGGCTGACCCTGCGCCAGCTGGCCGGGGCACTGGTGGAAACGGTGCACCCGGCGGCCCTTCTCTGCGTGGACAGCCTGTGCAGCGCCGAAGCCGCCCGCCTGGGGCGCACGGTGCAGTTTTCCGACACCGGGCTGTACCCGGCGGATGCAGAGCACGCCCGCCACCTGGACGCCGCTGCCCTGGGGGTGCCGGTGATCGCGGCGGGCATTCCCACCCTGATGGAAGCGGAGGAAGGGGCGGACCTGGTCATCACCCCCCGGGCGCTGGACAGCGTCATCGCCCATGGCTCGGCCCTGCTGGCCGGGGCCATCAACCGCGCCCTGCAGCCCCGCCTGAGCGTGGCACAGCTGTGCTGGCTGACCGGGTGAGAAGTTGGCGGGGCAGAAGCTTTCTCTGAGGACCGTCCGCTGGGGTGGGACCCTGCTGCCGCAGGCAGTAGGGCGGGCGATGGAATGGCCCAAGTCGTGTCCGAAGAGAAAGCTTCCTGCCCCGCAGGTTTCGCTACTTTCATGATAAAGGAGGCTTTTTCATGCGCAGCCGGACCCCCACACCCCGCATCGGGCAGGGCCGGGTGCTGCCGTTTCTGGAAGCGGCGGCCCTGTTTGCCCTGCTGTGCGTGTTTGCCCGCAGTGCCGCATTGACCCTGGCTGCCTTTGTGGCGGCACCGCTGCCGGCGGCCCGCACGGTGCTCTGGCTGGGGCAGCAGGCAGTGCAGGCGGCGTCCGCTGTGCAGCAGGCTCCCGCTGCGTCAGCTCCGGAAGCGGCAGAAAGTACGGCTGCTTCTGCGGCGGTGCCTACCGGCAGCATTGAGGACTACCTTGTGGCCCTGCAGGGCGAGGACGCCCGCCCGGCGGACGCAGGCAGCGTGATCGAAAAAACATATCCCCAGGGCAGCGGCGAAAAGTACATCCCCTGCGGGGTGGGCAGCATCAAAAACAACACCCGGCAGACGGCGGCGGACATTGCCGCTGAAATTGAGAATCCGCTGCCCTTTGCCATCGAGAAAGACAGTCCGGACCCGCAGGTGCTGGTGATGCACACCCACGCCACCGAGGACTACCGCCTTTCGGCCGGGCTGTGGTTTACCCCCGGGGACGGTGCCCGCAGCACCGACCGCAGCATCAATATGTGTGCAGTAGGCCGGGTGGTGACGGATACCCTCAACGCGGCAGGCATCCACACCCTGCACGATGATACCCTGAACGACTACCCCAGCTACACCGGCAGCTACGCCAACAGCCGGGCGGTGGTGCAGCAGTATCTGGCCCAGTACCCCAGCATCAAGGTGGTGCTGGACGTCCACCGGGACGCCATCGAGACCGAGAGCGGCTCCCGCTATGCGCCGGTATGCACCGTGAACGGCCGGCAGGCGGCGCAGGTAATGATCATCTGCGGGTGCGACAACGGCACCAGCGTGCAGCTGCCCAACTGGCGGCAGAACCTGCGCTTTGCCGCCGCCTGGGAGCGCAGCATGGAGAGCCTGTACCCCGGTTTTACCCGCCCGGTGCTGTTCAGCTACCGTTTTTATAATCAGGACCTGACCACCGGCAGCCTGCTCATTGAGATCGGCGGGCATGGCAACAACCTCAACGAGGCCCTGTATGCCGGCCAGCTGGCGGCCCAGGGCCTGGCCGCGGCGCTGCTGGGTGGTTATTAGACTTGCCAGTTCTTCGTGCGCTCGCTGATGATATAACGCGGACGATGCTTGCTTTCCATATAGATCTTGCCGACATATTCGCCGATCACGCCAAGGCAAATCAGCTGTACACCGGACACGAAGCAGATGATGCTGGTCATGGAAGCCCAGCCGGAAACAGTGTGGCCGATCAAAGCCTGAATGATTGCCCAGATAACGCCGAGAAAGCTTACAAATGCAACAAAGATGCCAAAGCCGGTGATGAACCGGATAGGCTTGACCGAAAGACTGGTGATGCCGTCAAAGGCCAGCGACAGCATTTTTGAAAGCGGATAATGGCTTTCACCGGCAATACGCTCGTGGCGTTCATAAGCAACCGTGGTGGATTTGAAGCCTACCAGTGGGACCATGCCGCGCAGAAACAGGTTGACTTCTTTGAAGTTGGCAAATTCCTGCAGTACACGAGCGCTCATCAGGCGGTAGTCTGCGTGGTTAAACACTACTTCGGCGCCCATTGCATTCAGAAGCTTATAAAAGCTTTCGGCAGTAAAACGCTTGAAGAAGGTGTCGGTGTCACGCTTGCTGCGCACACCGTAAACAATGTCACACCCATCCAGATAGGCATCCACCATGCTGTCCATAGCGTTGATGTCATCTTGTCCGTCACAGTCGATGGAAATGGTAATATCGCAGCGATCTTTGGCTTCCATCAGGCCGGCCAGCACGGCATTTTGGTGGCCGCGGTTGCGGCTCTGGCAGATGCCCAGATAATGCGGATCTTTCTCTGAAAGTTCGTTGATGATGCGCCAGGTATCATCTTTGGAACCATCGTTGACGAACAGAATGCGGCTCTCCGAGCTGATTTTTCCAGCGGCGGCCAGATCATTGATCTTTTTCAGGAACAGCGGAGCAGTAATGGGCAGAACTTCCTGCTCATTATAACAGGGAATAATAATATAAAGAACGGGTTTCATGTTATACATCCTCCAGGCAATCAATTTCTACAGCGTTTTTTTCAGAAGCGGAAAGGTTGAACCATTTTGTTAACTGAAAAGCGGCATAAAACACAAACATAGCATAAAAAACAGAAGAATAACGGTTCATTACTTCTACCAAAAGGAATGCGGCAAACAGTCCCATGTAGCAAAGTGTAAAGAATATATTTTTGTTCCGCTTGGAGCTTCGGACCATCCACAGGGATGAAACTAAGGTCAAAGTTCCAAAACATAGCGAAATACAGGAAGATATCACGCGATACAGAAGCCTGTCACCGGAAAGCCCAAGCGCGTAACCAAGGTCATATGCCATACCATTAGACCGGGAAAACAGCACGCTGGCTTTATTTGCAAAGTGGTTGATCAGCTGAGCTGGCGTGAGTTGCAAGTAACGTTGAACTGCTTCCTGTTTTATAATTTTGTGTGCTTCTGTAGGAGAGGAAGTCTGTGCCCATAGAACTTCTCCAAAAAAGTGATCGCAGTCTTCTCGTGTCCACTGTCCATAGGAATCATAGTTACTGCCAACATAAAAATTCCATCCGCCACAGCCGCTTAGTAAATCTTCACCGAATGTATTCTTTACAATACAATGAAGAATACTGGTGGGAATTGCCATCAGCAGGATTGCAACAACGATGGCAATCAATGTATCCTTTTTGTTGTTCTCAAATTCTGTGAGGAACATGGTCAGAACAAATGCAATCATAAAGACGGTAAAGACGGGACGGAATGTGTTTGCGGCAAAAACAACAAGTCCAAAAAGCCCTGCCAAAATAAACCGATATTGTTTTTTCCGGTGAAAGGCTGAGAAGAACAGTACTGCAGAATAAAATGCAGCGGAGAGCAGCATGTTTACAACAACGATATTCAGTGGCAGCCAGCACATTACAATGGAAAAAGGATTGACAATCCAAAGAAAAGCGCCGATTTTTGCAGTACGGAGACTGAAATGCCTGAGTGCCAAATAACAGAACAGGCAGCCAAGCAAATCAAAGCAGGTGTTAGAAACAATGATTGCAAGATTTATGTGCCCGTTGAGCAGATAATTGAAGCAGGAAAGGGTAACTGTATAGGGCATCAAAAATGGGTAGACCTTCTCATATGAAACAATGTTTGGCTCCAGACCACCGAAAAACAGTTCTTGTGCTGCATAGTAATGAACACCAGTATCAGACAAATCGTTTTGGCAGATATAATCCATTCCGGTAAGCAAAGGATAGGTGCGGGCAAGAATGGCAAAAATAACAATACCCCACAATAAAACGCGGGAAGTTCTGCAGCGGATGATTGGAAGAAGTCTTGAACGGTTGGAATAGATGAGGTATAAGATCAAACCAAAAAAGATGGCCGCGAGAGGAAGTGGGGAGATCTCTCCATTAAGAACTAAAATACTGCTGACAAGCGGCAGCAGTATACCGAAAGCGCAAATTATTTTGTTAAGAGATTTAGTGAGAGTTTTCATTTGTTTTTTCCTTTTGGTGTCAGAATGTTTTTAAAGATATGCAGCAAATTGTTTGCACCAAGGATTGCAAGAATTAAATAGATAGGTGCAGCGGAGAAAAGTCTTTTTTGAGCTATAAATAGAAAATAGAAGCTGGAAATACCAGCCCGAGAGAATCAGAGAAAAAATGTTTGCCCATGGTGAAGCGGCAATATAGGACAGGTATAGGAACCATCCGCAAAGCATCAGTTTCCAGTTGGCAAGGATACACAGAATCCGGTATGCAAATGATATGCCATTCACCGACCGAATCCCAGTGGCTCTGGATAAGATTGGAGACGGCGCTATGAATCTGGCCGATGTCCCAATCGGTCCAGAAAGCGTAATTACATGTCTAATAAAAAACAAGAGCGGATATGCAATGTAACAGCTTTTTTACAAAATTGGTTGCATTTTCCTCAGAATAAATACGGGGGGGGGTAAAATTTGAAGATAAAAAAGGAGCGACCAATGCGAGAACAACGGCCAAACCAATCACGAGATTGATCGGATAGGCAAGAAGACCAGGCGTTTTATAAAACCAGGAACGAGCTACTGAAAAGATCACCAAAAAATTGATGAGTATGGTGGAAGCGATAAACAGTATTTGGATGCCATGCGATACAATACTGTTTTTTATTTTTGTAAATTTCATTGAAACAATCCCTTCTCTGTGCAAATAAAGCATAAAACACCAAGGCATACAAAATAAATTCTAACATAAAAAATAACAGCATGCAACTAAAAAGGCAAAAAAGTGCCGGTGCTTGACAAAACACCGCCAAAGTGCTATTTTTTAAAGGTCAAATGCAATGATCGGGAAAAGTAGCGCGGGCCGTCCGGCCCAGAGAGTGCGGCACAGCTGAGAGCCGCGCCCGCACGCCGCGTGAACGAACACCCGGGAGCAGCAAGCTGAACACGGCATATGCCGCCAGTAGGTGCGCCGCAGGCCCTGCGTTACAGGGGCAGCGCTTTTATTGAGCGCGTGAGCGACCGGACACTTCCGGTAATTCAGGTGGCACCGCGGACATTACAAGACAGCTTGTTCGCCCTGAACTTTCAGGGAGAACAAAGCTGTCTTTTTTCATTTTATATCGAAAGGGAGAACAAACACTATGGAACGCACTGAGATCGTTTCGCTGTTCAAAAACACCCCTGCCGACGGCACTGAGCTGACCGTCTGCGGCTGGGCAAAGAACATCCGCGACTCCAAGAACATCGGCTTCATCGCCCTGTCGGACGGCGGCTGCTTCAAGACCCTGCAGGTCGTGCTGGAAGCAGGCAAGCTGGCCAACTACGACGAAGTCATCCACACCGGTCTGTACAGCAGCCTACGCATCAAGGGTAAGCTGGTGCTCACCCCGCAGGCAAAGCAGCCCTTTGAGCTGAACGCTGACAGCGTGGAAATTCTGGGCGACTGCCCCGCCGACGAGTACCCCCTGCAGAAAAAGAAGATGAGCATGGAGTATCTGCGCACCATGCCCACCCTGCGCCCCCGCACCAACACCTTCAACGCCGCTTTCCGCGTGCGCAGCGCCGCTGCCTACGCCATCCACAAGTTCTTCCAGGAGAACGGCTTCGTCTACTCTCACTCTCCGCTGCTGACTGCTTCCGACTGTGAGGGCGCAGGCGAGATGTTCCGCGTGACCACCCTCGACCTCGAGAACGTGCCCAAGAACGAGGACGGCACCGTGGACTACACCAAGGACTTCTTCGAGAAGCCGGTCAACCTGACCGTTTCCGGCCAGCTGGAAGCCGAGGCCATGGCCATGGCCTTTGGCAAGGTGTACACCTTTGGCCCCACCTTCCGCGCCGAGAAGAGCTTTACCACCCGCCACGCCGCCGAGTTCTGGATGATCGAGCCGGAGATGGCCTTCTGCGACCTGAACGGTTACATGGACACCGCCGAAGCCATGACCAAGTACGTCATCCGCTACGTACTGGACAACTGCCCGGACGAGATGGCCTTCTTCAACCAGTTCATCGACAAGGGCCTGATCGAGCGCCTGGAGCTGGTGGCCAACAGCGAGTTTGGCCGCATCACCTACACCGATGCCATTGAGGTGCTGAAGAAGAACAACAAGAAGTTCCAGTTCCCCGTGGAGTGGGGCGTGGACATCCAGACCGAGCACGAGCGCTACCTGACCGAGGTGGTGTTCAAGAAGCCCGTGTTCGTCACCGACTACCCCAAGGAGATCAAGAGCTTCTATATGAAGCAGAACCCGGACGGCAAGACTGTGGCCGCAGCCGATATGCTGGTGCCCGGCATCGGCGAGCTGATCGGCGGCAGCCAGCGTGAAGAGGACTACGACAAGCTGGTGGCCCGCATGGACGAGCTGGGCCTGGACAAATCCAGCTACGACTGGTACCTCAACCTGCGCAAGTTCGGCGGCGTGGAGCACGCCGGTTACGGCCTGGGCTTTGAGCGCATGATCATGTACCTCACGGGCATCCAGAACATCCGTGACGTGCTGCCGTTCCCCCGCACTGCCTACGGCTTCTAAAAAACGAGCATCCTTTAAAAAGTCGTCGCCCATGGCGGCGGCTTTTTTGGTAGAGGGTAGACGGAAGATGGGCGCGGAAAAAGGCTTCCCCCGGTCGGGGGAAGCTGTCGCCGTAGGCGACTGATGAGGGCGCACCTTTAAGCACTGCTTATCCACACCCTCATCCGGCTCGCAGGCTCGCCACCTTCCCCCGGCTGGGGGAAGGCTATTTTTAACAAGGAGACAAACACAAGTGGAAAACATTGCCCCGGCGCTTCTGGACTGGTTTTACAAAAACCGCCGCACCCTGCCCTTCCGGGAGGACCCCACCCCCTACCATGTGTGGCTCAGCGAAGTGATGCTGCAGCAGACCCGCGTTTCAGCGGCGCTGCCCTATTACGAGCGCTTTCTGGCCCAGCTGCCGGACATTCCGGCCCTGGCCGCCTGCGAGGAAGAAAAGCTGCACAAGCTCTGGGAGGGCCTTGGCTACTACAGCCGGGTGCGCAACCTGCAAAAGGCGGCAAAACAGGTGTGCGAACAGTACGGCGGCAGCCTGCCGGCAGATTACGAGGCCCTGCGGGCGCTGCCCGGCATCGGGGACTACACCGCCGGGGCCATTGCGTCCATCAGCTTTGGCATTCCGGTGCCGGCAGTGGACGGCAATGTGCTGCGGGTGTTTTCCCGCCTGTATAATGACCCGGGCGTCATTACAGATCCGAAGGTGAAAAAGGCCTTTACGGCCCGGGTGATGGAGCATCAGTCGCCGGAAAAGGCCGGGGACTACAACCAGGCGCTCATGGAGCTGGGGGCGCTGGTCTGCGTGCCCAACGGTGCCCCGCTGTGTGAGCAGTGCCCGCTGGCGGCCCTGTGCCAGGCCCGGGCGGCGGGCACCGCCGCCCAGCTGCCCCAGAAGGCAAAGCCGAAGCCCCGGAAGGTGCTGCCGGTGACGGTGGCGCTGGTGGAAAGCCCGGCGGGCTTTCTGGTGCAGCAGCGGCCCGCCAAAGGGCTGCTGGCCGGGCTGTGGCAGCCGGTGCTGTGGGAGGGCGAACACCTTTTGCAAGCCGAAGTGCTGGAGCGGCTGGCTGCACTGGGGCTGGACACCGGCAGCGCCGTGCCGGAAGCTTTGCCCGCCGCCAAGCACATCTTCAGCCACATCGAGTGGCTGCTGTCCGGCGTGCAGCTGCAGGTGCCTGCGCAGCCTGCCCCGGCGGGGTACGTCTGGGCCAGCCGCGAAGCCCTGCGCACCACCTACACCCTGCCCGGGGCTTTTGCGGCCTACAAACCGCGTTTGCTGTAAATTTGGGCACAGCGCCCAAAACAGCCCGCCGGGAACCGGCACTTTGCCCAAAGGGCCTTTGGACGCGGTGACAGGATGCGAAAAAGTTCGGGCGCAACGGTTGTAATTTTTGGCAGGAACGG
This sequence comes from Bacteroides sp. CAG:545, assembly GCA_963646665.1. Lineage (GTDB taxonomy): Bacteria > Bacillota > Clostridia > Oscillospirales > Ruminococcaceae > Faecalibacterium. Next base: position 4,502 of record CAVIXY010000055.1, on the reverse strand, counting down.
GTATAATAGCCACAAGATAGCGGATGTGCAGCTGCGCGTCCGCTGCCCGGAGTCGCTCTGCGGACCCTCCCCTGGAAAAAAAGCTGAAACGTTGTTTCAACCGAAAAAAGGAGTGTACTGAACCTATGAAGAAATCTTGCCTGATCGCTGTGATCGCTGCCCTGGCCGCTGTGGCCGGTGCTTTGGCTGCTGTGGCGGTCTATCTGCGCCGCCGTGAAAAGGAGCTGGACGAGTACGAGCGTCTGCTGTTTGGCGAAGATGACGCTGCAACGGTTGAGCCGGAAGCTCCTGCTGCGGAAGAAGCTGCACCTGCCGAGGACGCTGCGGAATAACGGAAACAGGAATGCAAAGGGCGCACCGGCAGTCTGAAACGGACTGCCTCGGTGCGCCCTTTTTGTACATAAGGAGAAGGACATGAAGCGATTTTTGCTGTGGATCGTGGGCGTTGCGGCGGGCGTGGCCCTGCTGCTGGCGGCGGTGATGGGGGTGAGCTATGCCTTTACCACCGAGGGCGGCTGCCCGGACAGCACCGCGCAGTTTGGCGGGGTGGAGCTGGAAGCCAACGGCAGCTGCTGGCAGGTTCCGCTGCTGGGGGGAATGCTGGATAAGGTGTTCAACACTCCGGCCACCCTCACGGTGCAGAAGCTGGGCACCCTGTACGATGCCCACCCGGCCCTTACGCTGCCGGACTGGGCCAGCTACACCACCCTGACCATCCAGACGGCGGAGGGCAGCGTGGTGTACACGGGTCCGGTGAGCAATTACGGGGGTTTTCTGTTCCCGGACAACGGGGAGTACAAGGCCGAACTGACCGTCTGGCGGGTCCCGGCCGGCGGCATGGCCACCCAGTTTGAGGGCGGCAGCACCGGCGATGTGCGCAGAAATCTGGGCCTGGAGCGCCCGGCAAAGCCCACGGGCTGGTACCGGTATTCCTTCCGCTTTACCCTGCAGGCCAGCGCCGACATTGCCTTTTCCGCCGAGCGGGTGGAGCAGGGCGGCGTGGTGGGCGTGCGCATTTCCGGCATGACCGGCAGCGCAGCCCCCACCATTGAAACCGACCTGGGCAACATCCAGTGCGTGCGCGCGGCCGAGGGCTGGCGCGCGTACATTCCCGCCGCATACAATGCCTACTCCGGCGGGCACGAGGTGGCGGTGACTGTGAACGGCGAGACCACCACCCACACCCTCATTGTGCTGCCCAAGGACTTTGGCACCGCCGACACCGACCCGGAGCCGGAGAGCACCGAGGCCGCCAACGCCGAGTTCCGGAATGCCATCTGGGGCCTGTACGAGGCGGCTGCCCGGGAAAAGCTGTGGTCCGGCGGCTTTACCTGCCCGGCAGAAAGCTACATGATCCTGGTGGATTACGGCCAGGTCAAGGTGGTAAACGGCCAGCAGGGCAGCCGCTCCAACTCCACCCTGCTGTACACCATTCCGGGGGACGTCTGCCGCGCCCCGGCGGACGGCGTGGTGGTGCTGGCCCAGAACCTGGCCCTTACCGGCAACACGGTGGTGCTGGACCACGGGGCCGGAATGCGCAGCTACCTGTACGGGCTGCAGGCCATTTCGGTGTCGGTGGGGCAAACGGTGGAAAAAGGCCAGGCCGTGGGTGCCCTGGGCGAAGAGCTGACCATGGACTTCAAACTGGGCAGCAAGAGCGTGAACCCCTGGCTGCTGTTCCAGACCAGCGGGGGACTGTTCTGGCGGGAAAATTGAAACAATAAACTGGCTCGCCCTCTCAGTCTCGCGTTCGCTCGACAGCTCTCCCAAAGGGAGAGCTTTATGCGTTGAAACCACCAGCAAATTCTTCTGTTTTGAAGGAAAACGGTTCCGTCCACAGGGTTAAGCGCCTGAGAGGGTTGAAATTTTCCTGTAACGTTTTTCCTTTTACTCCGTTATTGAGGTGAAAACCCCAAAAAAGGAGGAAAGCAATATGAAACACAACTGTGAGATCGTCCGGGACCTGCTGCCGCTGTATGCGGAGCAGATGGCAAGCCCGGCCAGCACCGCGCTGGTAAAGGAACATCTGGCCGAATGCCCGGCCTGCCGTGCCGAGCTGGACCGGATGGAAAAGCCGGTGCCGGTGCAGCCGGAAAAAGAACCGGGCGCACCGCTCCGGACCATTCAGATCGCACTGACCCGCCGCCGCCTGCACACCATTCTGGGCACCCTGCTGGTGGTGCTGGCGGTGGGGCTGGTCTGCTTTGCCCGCTATGCCTACACAGCCTGCGATAAAGTGGGCTTTTTTGAAGCAAGGCTGCAGGCTTCCTACGAAACGGCGGACAACGGCCAGACCGGCTGGGTGCTGGAAGTACGGGGCGAGAATGTGTACCTGATGCAGACCGGGGAAGAGCGGACCTATCAGCCCATCCGCTACCGCTTCCCGCGCATCCACGATGCCCTGGCGTCCCTGCTGGGGGCAGACACCGGCCTGCTCAGGGAAACCCCGTGGATGCGCACCGACCGTTCGGTGCGCATTGACGCGGCGGATATGTCGGTGGCGTTCTCCGGCAGCAGCGGCACCTGGCAGGTGATCGGCAGCGAACAGGTGGCCTGGGATACGGTGGAGTGGCCGCAGTGATGCCCATGGAACTGGAAGAAATTTACCGGCTCTACTTCCGGGACGTATGCCTGTTTCTGCAGGGGCTGACCCGCAGCGAGCCGCTGGCCGAAGAGCTGACCCAGGAGACCTTTTTCAAGGCGATGGACGGCCTGAAGCACTATGACGGCAGGCAGGATGTGCGGGCGTGGCTGTTCACGGTGGCGCGCAATGCCTACTACGACCACTGCCGTAAAGCAAAACACGCCGCCCCGCTGGACGATGCCTCCCAAGCTGCCGCCGACACGCCGGACATCGCCCAGCTGCTGGTGGACAAGGACGCCGCCTTTACGGTGCACCAGTGCCTGCACGCGCTGGAAGAACCGTACAAAGAAGTGTTCAGTCTGCGGGTGTTCGGGGAGCTTTCCTTTGAGAGCATCGGGGCCATTTTCGGCCACAATGCCGCCTGGGCCAGGGTGACCTATTACCGCGCCAAGAGCAAGATCCAACAAAAGCTGGAAGCCCGGGGCGAAGGCTGATCCTTCCCGCAGTGGCTCCGGTTTCCCATGCGCCGACTCTCCGGAAGAGGGAGCCGGCGCATTTTTGCAAATTTTTTTGCGGAACCTGTAAGGTTTTGCCGTTTCGCGCGTTATTGGGGTGAACGGACCTGAAAAAGGAGGGAACGGATATGAAACTGCCCTGCACACTTGTCCACGACCTGCTGCCGCTCTACGCGGAACACCTCACCAGCCCGGAAACGGATGCGCTGGTGGCGGAACATCTGCAAAACTGCCCGGACTGCCAACAGGCCCTGCAGGATCTCCGGCTGCCGGTGCCGGTGCAGGCCGATGCCCACGCCGATGCCCCGCTGAAGAGCCTTCAGAAATCTCTGCAGAAAAAAAGCATCCGCGCGGCAGCGGCGGCGGTGCTGGTCGCCCTGTGCGCCGTGGCGCTGCTGTTCTGGATGGGTATCGCCTGCACCCCGGCCACGGCAGCGCAGGCACAGCTCTGGGCCTACAACAAAAAAGAAAACGGTGCCAACCTCTGCATCCTGGAAGCCCAGGGCGAGGGCGTCTGGCTGGACGTGGAAGGCGAATTCAGCTGGGGCGAGCCGCAGATCACGGTGCAGGCGGTGCGCTACCGGTTCCCGGGGGTGCACCGGGCGCTGATGGCGCTGGCGGGGGCGAAGGCATCGTCCGGCCGCATCACGGTGTCCCGCACCCAGTCGCTGACCGTGGTGTGCGCTGACGAGACCCGTTACTACCGGGACGGCCAGCAGGTGGAACGGTTCATCCTGCGGGAAAACCCGGACGGCACCACAGAGTACGTTTACGGCACCGAGCAGGAATACGGCGCAGACTACCAGAAAGGCTGACCCATGGACATCGAAACCATTTACCGGCTCTACTTCCGGGATGTGTGCCTGTTTCTGCAGGGGCTGACCCGCAGCGAGCCGCTGGCCGAGGAGCTGACCCAGGAGACCTTTTTCAAGGCGATGGGCCATCTGGATTCCTTTGACGGCACCCAGGATATCCGGGCCTGGCTGTTTGCCATTGCGCGCAACTGCTATTACTCCCATTGCCGCAAACAGGGCCGCAGCACCTCGCTGGAAGCGCTCCCGGCGGAACCGGCGTCCCCCCTGCCTGCGTTGGAGGAGCTGCTGGTGGATGAGGACGCCGCCTTTACCATCCACCAGTGCCTGCACGCGCTGGAAGAACCCTACAAAGAAGTGTTCAGCCTGCGGGTGTTCGGCGAGCTTTCCTTTGAAAAGATCGGCTCCATCTTTGGCCACACCGCCAACTGGGCCTGCGTGACCTACTACCGGGCCAAGGCAAAGCTGCGGGCGCTGCTGGACGAAAAAATCTGACATTCTCCATCACAGCATACAGCAAAGGCCCCCGGCCGTATTGAACCGGTCCGTAAAAAGTAGACAATAGACAAAAGACCTCCCCGTGTAGGATAA
>CAVIXY010000054.1:0-14498 GCA_963646665.1 Bacteroides sp. CAG:545 | reverse complement strand
AAAGGCTCTCCCCTTGGGAGAGCTGGCGCGGCAGCGCCTGAGAGGGCGAGGCCGGTTGCAATTTTGTATCGTTCGATTGAAAAGAAAGATTTGCCTTTATGACTGAAACCAATCTGACCCATTTTGATGCCGCCGGCAATGCCGTGATGGTGGACGTGAGCGAAAAGCCCGTCACCTTCCGGGAAGCGGTGGCCCACGGCATCATCACCATGAATGCCGAAGCCTTTGCCGCCGTAGAAAGCGGCACCGTGAAAAAAGGCGATGTGCTAGGCGTGGCCCGCATTGCCGGTATCATGGCCACCAAGCGCACCAGCGAGCTGATTCCTCTGTGCCATCCGCTGCCGCTGACGAAAGTGAGCGTGGACTTCAAGCTTCTGCCCGAGCGGCAGGCTGTGGAAGCGCTGTGCACCGTCAAAACCGCCGGTGTTACCGGCGTGGAGATGGAAGCCCTGACCGGTGTTTCTGCCGCCCTGCTCACCATCTACGATATGTGCAAGGCCGTGGACAAGGGCATGGAGCTGGGCGAGATCCATCTGGTCGAAAAGACCGGCGGCAAGAGCGGCCGCTACATCCGGGCGGAGGGCGGCTATGTTTGATTCCTGCGGGCGCAGCATCCACTACCTGCGCCTGTCCGTCACCGACCGGTGCAACCTGCGCTGCCACTACTGCATGCCGGATGGAGTGTCCGAAAAACAGATCCATGCCGATATTTTGTCGTATGAGGAGTTTCTGCGGCTGGCTGCGCTGTTCGCCCGGTGCGGCATTGATACCGTGCGGGTGACCGGCGGCGAACCGCTGGTGCGCAAAGGTGTAGACCAGCTGGTGGCTGGGCTGAAAGCCACTCCCGGCATCCGCAAAGTGACCATGACTACCAACGGCATTCTGCTGGCGCAGCAGCTGCCTGCCCTGCAAAAGGCCGGGCTGGACAGTGTGAACATCAGCCTGGATACCCTTGACCCGGCAGTGTTCCGGCGCATTACTGCCCGGGACGAGTTCTGCCATGTGATGGAGGGCATTCGTGCGGCACTTGCCAGCGGCATTCCGGTCAAGCTGAACTGCGTGCCGCAGGCGGGCGTGAACGAGGGCGAACTGGAAGCACTTGCCGCCCTGGCACAGGACCACCCGCTGCAGGTGCGGTTCATTGAGATGATGCCCATTGGATACGGGGCTGTCCTGCCCTGTATTTCCGGCCCGGAACTGCGGCAGCGCCTGGCCCGCCGCTGGCCGGAACTGCAGCCGGTGGCCGGAACGGCCCTCGGCGACGGCCCGGCGGTGTACTACACTGTGCCCGGCTGGAAAGGTGACGTGGGCTTTATCGCGGCGGTGCACGGCAAATTCTGCGCCAGCTGCAACCGTGTGCGGCTGACCAGCCAGGGCTTTCTGCGCCCCTGCCTTGCCAGCGAGCAGGGGGCTGACCTGCGGGCGCTGCTGCGCGGCGGCGCCACGGATGAGCAGCTTTTGCAGGCCATCCGGCAGGCTGTCTTTACCAAGCCCCGGGAGCACCATTTTGGAGATAGTTCCATGCCTGCCACCCGCGGTATGTATCGCATTGGAGGATAAATTGTTATGGGAAAAATTCTGGCCATCTGCACCAGCCCCCAGCGCGGCACCGTGAAAAACGCCGTGCCCAGTGCGGTGCTGACCCCGGAGTGGGGCATTGTGGGCGATGCCCACGGCGGAAACTGGCACCGGCAGGTCAGCCTGCTGAGCGCCGAAAAAATTGAGGCGTTCCGCAAAAAAGTATGGGTGGATTACGGCGCCTTTGGCGAAAACCTGGTTGTTGAAGGCTTCGATTTCCGCAATCTGCCCGTCACCAGCCGCTTTGCCATTGGCGATGTGGTGCTGGAAATGACCCAGATCGGCAAGGAGTGCCACAACGACTGCGTGATCAAACAGCAGACCGGCGAGTGCATCATGCCCCGGGAGGGTGTGTTTGCCCGGGTGCTGCAGGGCGGCGAGATCCATGTGGGGGACGAAGTGATCCTTCTGCCCCCGCTGGAAAACCCGCCGCTGCGCGCTGCTGTGATCACCCTTTCCGACAAGGGCAGCCGGGGCGAGCGGGAGGATAAGAGCGGCCCGCTGATTGTGGAAATGCTCACCGCCGCAGGGTATGTGGTGGAGGAGACCCTGCTTCTGCCGGACGAAGCCAAGAACCTGAAAGCCCAGCTCCTCCGGCTGGCCGATGGCCGCCAGGTGAACCTGATTCTGACCACCGGCGGCACCGGCTTCTCGCCCCGGGATATCACCCCGGAGGTTACCCTGTCTGTGGCCGACCGCAACGCCCCCGGCATTGCCGAAGCCATGCGGTACTACAGCCTGTCCATCACCCCGCGCGGGATGCTGAGCCGCGCCGCCAGCGTGCTGCGCGGCAAAACCCTCATCGTCAACCTGCCCGGCAGCCCCAAGGCCGTGAAGGAAAACCTGGAGTACATCCTGCCCAGCCTGGAGCATGGCATCCGCATTGCTGCCGGTCTGGACGGGGAGTGCGCCCGCAAATAATAGCGCAAAGAGTAATACTTTTGCCTGCTCGTTCTGCTTTTTTTGCCTTTGCACGCGGGATTTTTGGCCGATTTGCCGCTTGACGAACCGACCGGAATTTTGTATCTTTTTATACGTGATCGTTGTATCCCGGTGGGCGGCACCGTATCCTGTACCGTATCGTGCAAAAAATCAATCAAAACAGGAGAATGAAACATGAACAACCTGAAAATTACCCGCCGCAGCTTTCTGTGTGCCGCCGGCCTGACTGGTGTTGCAGCCGCTCTGACCGCCTGCGGCGGCAGTGCATCTTCCAGCAGCGCATCTTCCGCTGCATCCTCTGTGGCCGCTTCTTCCGAAGCTGCCACCGGTGAGAGCGTGGAGCTGATCGTTTTCGCCGCAGCCTCCCTCACCGAAACCCTGAACGCCATCGCCGAGACCTACTCTGCCGAGAACCCGGGCGTGACCTTCAGCTTCAACTTTGATTCCTCCGGCACCCTCAAGACCCAGATTCAGGAGGGGGCCGACTGTGACCTGTTCATCTCTGCCGGTCAGAAGCAGATGAACCAGCTGGACAGCACGGCTTCTGCGGATGTGAACACCGAAGGCCTGGACTTTGTGGACAGCGATACCCGCGTGGACCTGCTGGAAAACAAGGTCGTGCTGTGCGTGCCCGAGAGCAACGACAAGGGCATTGACAGCTTCGATTCCCTGGCCGAGCACCTGAAGGCGCAGGATATCCTGTTCTGCATGGGCAACAGTGATGTGCCCGTGGGCCAGTACACCCAGAAGATCCTGGCTTACTATGACCTGGACGAGGAAGCTCTGGCCGCTGCCGGTGTCATCACCTACGGCTCCAACGTCAAGGAAGTCACCACCCAGGTCAGCGAGGCCAGCGTGGACGCCGGTGTTGTGTACTGCACCGATGCCTACAGCGCAGGCCTGACCCCCGTGGACGAGGCCACCAAGGAGATGTGCGGCCAGGTGATCTACCCCGCCGCCGTGCTCAAGGCTGCCCCCAATGCGGACGCCGCCAAGGCATTCCTTGCCTACCTGCAGACCGAAGAAGCCGGCAAGGTGTTCGAGGGCGTGGGCTTTACCGCACTGTAAGTTACAAAAGATAGGCGTCCTCGCCCTCTCAGTCACCTGACGGTGACAGCTCTCCCAAAGGGAGAGCCTTTGGCAAAAACGGAAACTTTTCCGTACTGCCAAGGCCTCCCACTTTGGGGGAGGTGGCATTGCGTAAGCAATGACGGAGAGGGCGAGGATGTTTGAGTTTGAGGATAAATCTTATGGACTGGTATCCCTTATGGAACAGCCTGCGCATTGCCCTCATCAGCTGTGCAGCGGTGTTCTTCCTCGGCATTTTTGCCGCCTATTACATCGCCAAACTGCCCCGCACCGTCAAGGGTGTGCTGGATGTCATTCTCACCCTGCCCATGGTGCTGCCGCCCACGGTGGTGGGCTACTTTTTGCTGCTGCTCTTCGGGGCCAAGCGGCCGCTGGGCATCTTCTTCATGGAGCATTTCGGCATCAAGCTGGTCATGAACTGGTACAGCGCCATCTTTGCGTCCATCGTGGTGGCTTTTCCGCTGATGTACCGCACGGCCCGCGGCGCGTTTGAAAGCTTTGACGAAACGCTGGCCTGGTCGGCACAGACGCTGGGCCAGTCCAACGCGTGGATCTTCTGGCGGGTGCGGATGCCCTACTGCCGGCAGGGCATTCTGGCCGGCACGGTGCTGGCCTTTGCCCGCGCTCTGGGCGAATACGGTGCCACCAGCATGATCGCAGGCTACACCCCCGGCAAAACGGCCACCATCGCCACCACGGTGTACCAGCTGTGGCGCACCAATGACGAAGCCGGTGCCATGCGCTGGGTGCTGGTGGATATTGTCATTTCCGCCGTGGTGCTGCTGGCCGTGAATTTGCTTGAGAAAAAGCAGAAGGCAGGTGGCCGCGCATGAGCCTGGAAGTATGCATTGAAAAGAAGCTGAACGGTTTTACCCTGCGCTCTGAGTTCACCGCAGGCAACACCGCCACGGCCCTGCTGGGGGCCTCCGGCTGCGGCAAAAGCATGACCCTGCGCTGCATCGCGGGGATTGTAAAGCCCGATAAAGGCCGCATCGTGCTGGACGGCACCGTGCTGTTCGACAGCGAGCAGCACATTGACCTGCCGCCGCAGCAGCGCGGCGTGGGCCTGCTGTTCCAGAACTATGCGCTGTTCCCCAACATGACTGTGGCGCAGAACATCCTCTGCGGCCTGAAAGCCGAAAAAGACAAAGCCGCCCGCAAGGCCCGCTGCGCAGAAATGCTGCGTGCCATGCGGCTGGAGGAGCTGGCCAGCCGCCGCCCGGCGGAGCTTTCCGGCGGGCAGCAGCAGCGCACGGCGCTGGCCCGCATCCTGGTGGGAAAGCCCAAAATTCTGATGCTGGACGAGCCGTTCAGCGCGCTGGACAGCTACCTGCGCGAGGAAGTGGAAGGCGAAGTGGGCAGCCTGCTGGCCGGGTTTACCGGAACTGCACTTCTTGTTACCCACAACCGGGACGAGGCTTACCGCCTGTGCCCGGACATGGTAGTGATGGACAAAGGCCGCGTGCTGCGCACCGGTGCCACCAAAGCCGTGTTTGCAGACCCCGGCAGCACCGCTGCCGCCCGCCTGACCGGCTGCAAGAACATCCTGCCCTGCACCCGCGTGGACGCGCATACCGTGCGGCTGGCTGCAGGGGATCTGCTGCTGACCACGGCGCTGCCGGTGCCGGAGGGCTGCACCGCTGTGGGCATCCGCGCCCACGACTTTGCCCCCTGCGCCGCCGATGCGCAGAACGCTTTGCCGGTAAAGGCTGTGTCCACCAGCGAGAACCCCTTTGACTGGAACCTGATCCTGCAGCTGCCGGGCGGGACGAACCTGTGGTGGAAGGTGAGCAAGACCACGCTGGCTGCCGCAGAGCCTGCGGCCCCGGCCTTTCTTGCCGCGCCGCCGGAGAGCATTATGCCGCTGGCAGATTGAACGCACGATCTGCAGTGCTGCAGTGCGCTGGCCCGGAAGCCATTGATACGAAAAATTGGAGCAAAAAAGGGATGCTGTCCTTTGACGGACAGCATCCCTTTTTTGCTTGAAGCATTCCCGGCGCAGTCAGCTGTGCTGCCCTTGCGAGGGCAGCGCCGAAGAACCTTCTGCATTTTCCCGGAGCGGCAGATAGTCAAGAAACCTTCTCGCGGCGGGCGAAAGCCGTGCGCGGTTCTTCATGGCAAGGCCGATCTCCCGGTAATACGGCACGGACAGCGGACGCACCTCCACCTCGTAGGGGATGCGCTGCAAAATCATCTGGGGCAGAATGCCAATGCCCAGCCCCTTTTCCACCATGGAGAGGATGGCGTAGTCCTCCCAGGTGGTAAAGCGCACATTCGGGTGCAGGTCAAACCGGGCCAGCAGGTCGCTCACTTCGGTTTTGCCGCCGTGCTCCAGCAGCAGAAAGGGCTGGCCATCCAGTGCATGGGGGTCGATTACCGGGCACTGTGCCAGCGGATGCCCTTTGGGCAGAACCACCTTGTATTCGTCCTGCTTTAAAGAAATGGTATCAAAGGCCGGCCGGGTGGGCAGGCGCAGAAAACCGCACTCAATGCGGCCTTCTTCCAGCCAGCGCTCCACCTCGTCATAATCGCCCAGAAGAAGCTCGTATTCAATGGCCGGGTAATCCTTCTGGAAGGCTGCTACAATGTTGGGCAGCCAGTGGATGGCAACGCTGGAAAAGGTGCCGATGCGAACGGTGCCGGTCTGGATGCCGTTCATCTCATCCACAAAGCCGGAAAGTTTTTGGCAGTCCTCCATCAGCGTGCGGGCATAGGGGAGAATCTGCTCCCCGCAGGCGGTGAGCTGCACGCCGCTGCGGCTGCGCTCCAGCAGGGTGACACCCCACTCCTTTTCCAGGTCGGCGATCATTTTGCTGACGGAGGACTGAGTGTAGTTCAGCAGCAGGGCTGCATGGGTAAAGCTGCCGGTCTCCACCGTTTTGACGAAGGCCTGATATTTTTGCAGGTTGCTGTCCATATGCATTCCTTTTTTCGATGCGTGGCATTGAATTGATTCGCTTTTCTTATTGTAACGGATGCGGTATCCTGTTGCAAGACCAACCTGGAACGAGGAGTGAGAAAGGGTGAACAAAACACAGGAGATGGATCTGCTGCACGGGCCGCTTTTGGGCAAGCTGATCCGGTTTGCCCTGCCCATTGCCCTGAGCAGTATGCTGCAGCAATTGTTCAATGCGGTGGATACTTCGGTGGTGGGGCGTTTTGCGGACGCAAATGCTCTGGCCGCTGTGGGAACCAACGGCGAGATCGTGGCTCTGCTGGTCACGGTATCGTCCGGACTGGCCGTTGGAGCCAATGTCTGGGCCGCCCACTGCATCGGGGAGGAACAGCCCGAAAAGATACCGCCCATTCTGCACACGGCACTTCTGCTGGCCGGTGTGCTGGGGCTGGGCGGTGCGCTGGCCGGGCAGGGCATTGCCGCACCGCTTCTGCGGCTGCTGAACACCCCGGCGGAGATCCTGCCCCTGGCGGTGCTGTACCTGCGCCTTTATGCTGCCGGATATCCGTTTTTGCTGCTGTACGATTTTGGCGCTGCAATTTTGCGGGCAAAGGGTGACAGCCGCCGCCCCTTTGCGGCGCTGGCCGTGTCCGGCCTCCTGAACGTGGCACTGAACCTGTTTTTGGTGCTGGCCTGCGGGCTGGGCGTGGCCGGTGTGGCCATTGCCACCACCCTTTCCACGGCATGTTCCGCAGGGCTTGTGCTGTTCTGGCTGGCAAATGAGCCGGGAGAGTTCCGGTTTTCCCCGGCTGCTCTGCGGTTGGATGGAGCTGCGCTGCAGCGAATCCTCCGCACGGGGGTTCCATCCGCTGTGCAGGGGGCAGTGTTCTGCTTTGCCAATCTGTTTGTGCAGGCCGATGTCAACCGTTTTGGCGCGGCGGCCATTGCGGGCAGCACCATCGCCATGAACTTTGAATATTTCGGCTACTTTTTCATCACAGCCTTCGGGCAGGCGGCCACCACCTTTACCAGCCAGAATTTCGCCGCAGGCCGACCCGACCGCTGCAGGAAGGTGCTGTGGCTTGGCATGGGTTGTGCAGCAGGTTTCTGCGCGCTTTTCACTGTGCCCCTGACGGTCTGGCATACGGCCGCTTCGGCGGTTTTTTCCACAGACTCTGCAGTCATTGCAGCGGCAGGGGTGCGCATTCTGCACATTCTGGCCTTTGAACCGCTCTGCAGCTGCTACGAGGTGCCGTCCGGTGTGCTGCGGGGCAGCGGACACTCGGCGCTTCCGGCGGTGCTGACCATTCTCGGCACCTGCCTGCTGCGCATTGTGTGGAGTTTTACGGTGTTTGAACAGTTTGCAACGCTGGAAAGCCTGTACATCGTGTTTCCGGTCTCGTGGTGTGTGACGATCGTGCTGGTCTGGGCAGGGTACGCTGCAGCAAACTCCTTAAAAACGCATCAACCGCATGCATAAAAGGGCCTTGTCTGTGGCAGACGGCAAAAAGCAAAAGCGGACAGCCGCCTGGACTGTCCGCTTTTGGCTTTATTTATACGTTCCGGCCCATCTCGTAAGCCTGCTGCATGGCAGCAGAAGAGCGGATCTCGCCTGCATCCATGGCCCCGATGCCCAGCACGATGCCGCCTTCTTTGGCTTCCGGCACACAGCAGGTAAAGCCCCGCAGGGAGGCCAGCATGGTCTCGGTAAAGGAAGCATCCGTTGCGGCGCAGGTGACCACAAAATAGAAGGTCTTGCCTGCCAGCTGATTGAAAAATGCATAGGTGCGGTCGATGAGCGTTTTCATCTGAGCCGTCATGGAGTAGAAATAGATGGGCGATGCCAGCACGATCACATCTGCTTCCAGCATCTTTGCCCGGATCTCCTCCATGTCGTCTTTCTGCACGCAGGTGCCGCCGTTGCGGTAGCAGGCGTTGCAGCCCAGGCAGCCGGAAAGCTTTTTGTGGGAAAGCTGAATTTTTTCCACATTGCAGCCGGCTTCTTCGGCACCGCGGGCAAACTCGCCGCTCAAGATGCAGGAGTTTCCGTTGGGGCGCGGGCTGCCTTCCAGAATCAGAACTTTTTCATGAAATACCCTCTTTTTTCTCTTTTATGGTATACTGAGTATACACCCCTCGGATGACTCGAGGGCAAGAGGTTTTGGGAGGTTTTTTATGGACTACACCATCAAATATGTCTGCGAACAGCTGCACCTCACGGTTCACGCCGTGCGCTACTACTGCGACAAGGGCCTTGTGCCGAACCTGCGCCACGACAAAAATGGCAACCGGATCTTTGATGAAACATCGCTCCACTGGCTGCAGGCTGTTACGTTTCTGCGGGCGGGCGGCATGAGCATTGCGCAGATCCAGCACTATTTTGCGCTCTGCCAGCAGGGCGACACCGCGCTGCCGGAGCGCAAAGCCATTCTGGAACAGGCCCGGGACGCAGCGCAGAAAGAGCTGGAAGAAGCCGCCATGCGTCTGCACTGCCTGAACGAGAAGATCGACCTCTGCCAGCAGGCCATTGAGGGCAAACGCGAGGACGACTGCAACCCGCTGAACTGGTGAACAGCCACTGCAGGGAAAAGTCTTACTTCTCTGCAGACCTGGAAAAATTTTCTCAAAAAACCTCTTGACTTCATTTGCGTGAAGTGATAGAATGCACCCAAACCAAAGAGAAAGCATAAGTACCACCGCAATTCCCCTGCTTTTACAGAGAGTGCTGGGTTGGCTGAGACCGGTGCAAGGCAGATGTCGGTGGGAATGGGCTTTTGAGGGCAAACCAAACCGTGCCGCAGCGGCGCGCAGTAGGGGCGACGGAGAGCGTCTTCGTTAACAAAGCCGGTATGTGTTGGCATATCACGAGTGGGCAGGGTCGTTCCTGCCAAGATTGGGTGGCACCGCAGGAGTGTTGAATGTTCCGCTCTTGTCCCAATGCACGAATGTGTTTTGGGACAAGGGCGTTTTTGTTTTCCTTGTCCCGCAGCAAAGGGCGCAGAACCGCGCCCGGAAAGGACAAGCCTTATGAAAACCGAACCGAACATCCCGTACAAGATCTACCTGGAAGAATCGGAGCTGCCCACGGCATGGTACAATGTGCGCGCCGACATGAAAAACAAGCCTGCACCGCTGCTGAATCCCGGCACGCTGCAGCCCATGACGGCCAAGGAACTGGACGGCGTGTTCTGCGATGAGCTGGTGCAGCAGGAACTGGACGATACCACGCCCTATATTCCCATTCCGGACGAGATTCGGGAATACTACCGCATGTACCGCCCCAGCCCCCTGTGCCGTGCCTACCGGCTGGAAGAAGCCCTGGGCACCCCGGCCAAAATTTACTACAAATTCGAGGGCAACAACACCAGCGGCAGCCACAAGCTGAACAGTGCCATTGCGCAGGCCTACTACGCCAAAAAACAGGGTCTGAAAGGCGTGACCACCGAGACGGGTGCCGGCCAGTGGGGCACAGCGCTGTCTATGGCCTGCAGCTACTTCGGGCTGGACTGCAAGGTGTACATGGTCAAGGTGAGCTATGAGCAGAAGCCCTTCCGCCGTGAGGTGATGCGCACTTACGGTGCATCCGTTACGCCCAGCCCCAGCATGACCACCAACGTGGGCCGCAAGATCCTGGCCGAGCATCCCAATACCACCGGCAGTCTGGGCTGCGCCATCAGCGAAGCCGTGGAAGTGGCTACCAGCACCCCCGGTTACCGCTATGTGCTGGGCAGCGTGCTCAACCAGGTGCTGCTGCATCAGAGCGTTATCGGCCTGGAGACCCAGGCGGCCCTGAAAAAGATCGGTGTCAAGCCGGATATCATCATTGGCTGTGCCGGCGGCGGCAGTAATCTGGGCGGTCTGATCAGCCCCTTCATGGGCGAAAAACTCCGGGGCGAAGCGGATTACCGCTTTATCGCGGTGGAGCCTGCCAGCTGCCCCAGCCTGACCCGCGGCAAGTTCGTGTACGACTTCTGCGATACCGGCATGGTGTGCCCGCTGGCCAAGATGTACACCCTGGGTTCCGGCTTTATCCCCAGCCCCAACCACGCAGGCGGCCTGCGGTATCATGGCATGAGCAGCATCCTGAGCCAGCTGTATCACGATGGCCTGATGGAGGCCCGCAGCGTGGAGCAGACCAGCGTGTTTGAAGCCGCTGAGCAGTTTGCCCGTGTGGAGGGCATTCTGCCCGCCCCGGAGAGCAGCCACGCCATCCGCGCGGCCATGGATGAAGCGCTCAAGTGCAAGGAGAACGGCGAGGAAAAGACCATCGTCTTTGGCCTGACCGGCACCGGCTACTTTGACATGGTGGCCTATGAGAAATTCCATGACGGCAAAATGAGCGATTACATTCCTACGGACGCCGACCTGCAGAAGGGCTTTGACGGCATCCCCCGTTTCCCCGGCAATGAGATCTGAGCGGATCTTCTGAAAAAACAAAGGCACCCGGTGAAGGTTCACCGGGTGCCTTTTTCATCGGGCGGGCATGGGGCAGGAAGGCGACCGCATTTTTTAAAACCGCAGCACCCGGTCATTTTTCCGTAGCTTGCCCTGCGGGTGTGCATCGCCGGGGCGGGGATACCCGAGAAGCAGCTGCATCACGGCATAATAATCGGTGCGGATGCCCCACTGCTTCAGAATCTCCTGCCCGTAGGGGTCGGCAAAGGCTGTCCAGCCCTGCCCAATGTAGCAGCTGCCCACACCCAGTGCATCCGCCGCCAGCATCATGTTCTCGGCAGCAACGGCGCAGTCATCCACCGAAAAGAGAAAGTCCTTCGGTGCAAACAGGGTGATTACTGTGGGTGCATCGTAAAATGCATTGGTCAGCTTTGCATCATCCACGATGCTGGGTTGTTCACGGGAAACATAGCGCGTGGCAGTAGACATCCGAAAATGGGAGTTTGCACGCTTGATTTTTCCCAAGCGCTCGTTGACTTCCTTGTTCTGGCTGACGGCGAAGATCACGCCCTGCCGCCCGCCTGCGCTGGGGGCGTATAGGCCAGCCTGCAAAATCTGCTGGAGGGTTTCTTCTTCAATCTGGCGCGTGTCGAACCGCCGGATGGAACGGCGGTGGAGAATGGTCTGCATCACTTCGTTCATCTCAGACCACCTCCTTCCAGCACTGTGGGTCGGCGGCGTAAAAATCGCCGGTCTTGCCGCTGGCCACCGCCGGACATCCCCGGCAGAAGGCCAGCAGTTCACACTTGGAGCATTTCTCAAAGCGGGTATAATCTCGGTACTGCTCCATCTGGCAGACCCACACATCGGCAAGCCTGTCCTCAAACACATTTGCCACCTTGCTGTTCTGCACCCGGCGGCAGGCGTACACATCACCTGTGGGCAAAATGGTCAGGTGGCAGTTGCCGCAGTTGCAGCCGCCATAAATCATGCCATCTTCCACACCTTCCGGGATTTTGAACGCACCAGTCTCATACTCGTACAGCGTCCAGAGGTGGTCTTTTTTGTTGAAGTAGGTGGTGCATCCGGCGGCTTCGTATGCCTTGAACTTTTTATCGCAGTCGGCCAGCAGTTTGCGATACCGCAGCGGCTCAATGCCGGTGTCTTTTTCTTCGCTGGTGGGGCAGTAGCGGGCAAAGGCGAACACATTCGCCCCCGCAGCCACCACTGCGTCAATGATGCCGGGTACTTCATCAATGTTTTTGCCGGAAACGGTAGTCATGACCACCGAACGAATGCCCGCCCGATTGATGCAGCCGATTTTTTCCAGCGTGGTATCAAAGCTGCCCGGTTTACGGAACCAGTCATGGGTTTCGCGCAGGCCGTCAATGGAAAGCTGGTACTTCTCGCAGCCGTAGTTCTTCAACCGCTGACAGACGGCATCATTCAAGTGGAACGGATTGCCCAGAATCGTGAAGGGGATGCCGTACTGCTTGAGCAGTCCAAGCAGCTGCCAGAAATCCGGGTGCAGGATCGGGTCACCACCTGTGATATAGAAATAGGGCAGACGGTGATGCACTTCGCAGAAATCAAGGCAGTTGTAGAAGGTTTCCTGCATCTGCTCCCAGCTCATGGAATCAAGATGCTTGCAGGTGTTTTCGGAGAAGATGTAGCAATGCTTGCACCGCTGGTCACAATCATCGGTGATGTGCCACTGGAAAGAAAAATACTGTTTCATGAATGATACCTCATACAAATGCAGCAAGAAGAGTGAACACGGTCAGTGTGACCACCATATAGAGGGAAAGGAACGCAGAAAGAAAGCTGGAATCTTCCTCCGTTTGCAGCAGCGGCTGGATCTGGCTGGAGATGACCAGTGCAGGCGGGCAGAAGAAGTACAGCGGCACCAAAATGCGGAACACCGGGTCGGCGGTCTGTGCGGGGAACAACAGGAAGAACAGTACCACGACACCGGCCATCAGAACCATGCGCAGGACGATGCAGCGCAGCAGCGGGGAAAGAGTGCTTTTTTCTAGCCGGAAGCAGTAGCCGATATGGAACAGGATGCACCCCACGATGGGCGCGGTGATGGTGGAAACAATGTTGCTGTAAAGGGTGTACAGGCCGGCGGCTTCCAGCAGCGCAGGTATGCCCAGCAGATTCAGGCCAAGTGCCAGTGCGATGCAGAGCACGGTGGGGTTGTGCAAAAGATGCAGCAGCAGACTTTTCAGGTCCGTCTTTTCTGCGGTTCGGGCTGAAACCAGCACCGGAATGACCAAAAAGACTACCAGCATACAGGCAAGATCCAGCAATACCACATTGCCGATGTACTGTGACCCTGCGATGGCGGCATACAGCGGATAGCAGACGTTGCCGCCGTCCACCGTTGCCATCAGGAACGGGGAAAAGTCGGCATAGCGTTTCCCGGTAAAACGGCTCAATGCAGTGCCAATGCCCATGGCGGCAAGGTGTGCAGCAAACACAAAGGCGATGATGCCCAGCACGGAAGCCTGAAATGATGCCGTGAACATGGCGTTGAACAACATAACAGGGAACAGCACCGTGTTGATGATGTGCATCATGCCATTGGCCTGCGCGGAGGATACAAGGCTGCGCACCCGGGCAAACAGCCCAAGGCCGATCATGCAGAAAACGGGAAGAATGGTGGAGAGTGCTGTCATGGGGAGAACTCCTTATCAAAAACAGAACGCGTAGTTCTGGAAAAAGGCTAAGAAACCCGGCAGGGAAGTTCCCGCCGGGTGTGCGGAAAAATTACTGATTGTCACCAGCGCCGCAGCCAGTGCCGCAGGCAGCAGGCTTCTTGGCGGGCTTGTCACCTGCGCCGCACGCACTGCCGCAAGCTGCGGGTTTCTTCTCCTGCTTATCAGCAGCGCCGCAAGCAGTACCACAGGCAGATGCGGTGGGGGACTTCTTTGCCCAGCCGAACAGATTGGAAAGTGCCATAAGATGTTACCTCCGTAAATTGTTTTGCGGACTTCGCTGTTCGTGATTTGAGTATAATCCGGCGGTGCCTAGTTGAAAAGTACGCACCTTTTTATTACCTGGTCACCTTTTTGTAACTGTCTTGTGTTCTCAGCAGAGGATCGTTATAATAAGCATATAACATTCTTTTGGAAACTTATATCCCATCTATGGAGGCGCCGTTATGAAAACCAAAGAAGAACTACCAGCTTGTCCGGTGGCTACTACTGTTTCCCTTATTGGCAGCAAGTGGAAGCTGCTGATCATGCGAAACCTGTTGGCACGTCCTTGGCGGTTCAATGAACTGCGCAAAGACTTGGATGGCATCAGCCAGAAGGTGCTGACCGACAGTCTGCGTTCTATGGAAGCCGATGGCCTTGTGGTGCGCACAGTTTACCCGGAAGTGCCGCCCCGGGTGGAATATGCTCTTAGCCCGCTGGGAGAGTCCATGCGGCCCATCATCCAGTCCATGGAGACCTGGGGGCTGGCGTACAAAAGCGGCAGGCTGCCCGGCGCTGCGGAAAAAACGGAGTAATAAAAAAAGAAGTTTCCCGGCAGAGGTGAACCGCCCCAGAAATAGTAGACATGCACAAAAAGAGCCCCGTGCAGGGTAAAT
>CAVIXY010000053.1:0-14523 GCA_963646665.1 Bacteroides sp. CAG:545 | reverse complement strand
ACTGCTCGTGGCTCTTCTCGTCCACGCCGCCGTTGATGGCGTACAGCAGGCACTTGGCCAGGTTTGCGCGTGCGCCGAAGAACTGCATCTCCTTGCCGGTCTGGGTGGCAGACACGCAGCAGCAGATGGAGTAGTCGTCGCCCCAGACGGGCTTCATGACGTCGTCGTTCTCGTACTGGACAGAGCTGGTGTTGATGGACACCTTGGCGGCGTACTTCCTGAAGTTCTCAGGCAGGGCAGAGGAGTACAGAACAGTCAGATTCGGCTCGGGTGCAGGCCCCATGTTTTCCAGAGTGTGCAGGAAGCGGTAGCAGTTCTTGGTGACCATGTTGCGGCCGTCCATGCCGATGCCGCCCACTTCCAGGGTGGCCCACACGGGGTCGCCGGAGAACAGCTGGTTGTAGCTGGGGATGCGGGCGAACTTGACCATACGGAACTTCATGACCATGTGGTCAATGAGCTCCTGAGCCTGGCTCTCGGTCAGGGTGCCGTTGTCCAGATCGCGCTGGATGTAGATGTCCAGGAAGGTGGAGATGCGGCCCACGCTCATGGCAGCGCCGTTCTGGGTCTTGATGGCGGCCAGGTAGCCGAAGTACAGCCACTGGCAGGCTTCCTTGGCGTTCTTGGCGGGCTGGGAAATGTCGTAGCCGTAGGCCTCGGCCATCTTCTTCATGCCCTTCAGGGCGTTGATCTGGCGGGCGATCTCCTCCCGCAGGCGGATCACGTCATCGGTCATGGTGCCGTCACCGCAGTTGGCAAAGTCCTCCTGCTTGAACTGGATCAGGGCATCAATGCCGTACAGGGCCACGCGGCGGTAGTCGCCCACGATGCGGCCGCGGCCATAGGTGTCCGGCAGACCGGTGATGATGTGGGTGTGGCGGGCTGTTTTCATCTCCGGGGTGTAGGCATCGAACACAGCCTGATTGTGGGTGCGGGTGTAGTCGGTAAAGATCTTGTGCAGCTCCGCAGAGGGCTGGTAGCCGTAGGTGGTGCAGGCCTGCTCTGCCATCTTGATGCCGCCATAGGGCATAAAGGCGCGCTTGAGGGGCTTGTCGGTCTGCAGGCCGACGATCTGCTCCAGATCCTTCAGACTTTCGTCAATGTAACCGGGGCCGTAAGCGGTCAGGCTGCTGACCACATCGGTCTCCATGTCCAGCACGCCGCCCTTGGCGCGCTCGGCCTTCTGCAGCTTCTGCAGGGCACCCCACAGCTTGTCGGTCGCTTCGGTGGGGCCGGCCAGGAACGACTCGTCGCCGTCGTACGGGGTGTAATTCTTCTGGATAAAGTCACGCACGTTGACTTCTTCTTTCCAGATACGGCCTTCAAAGCCTTCCCACTGTTCAAAATTGATCATTGGAACCTCCTTGCGCCATTCCATGCATTGGTTAGCATGGCCTAACTATTGAGCCTTTGAAAAGCCGCTCCTTGTTGGCGGCTTTCTGGGGGCGGATCGATCGGGGCTGTCTGGCAGCCCGTTTGCAAACTGCACCCATGCACCACCGCACTGCCAAAAAGCAGCGGCATTGTGTGGAGTTGCAGTGTTGCATAACCTATGATATCAAAGATGTATCCCGAACGCAAGGGGGAGTTGCACAATCTTAGCCGGATTTGTTTGGAAAAGGTGCAAAAATCTGGCGGAAAATACTTTACTGCAAAAAAGTTTTTGAAAAATCAAAAATAAGGGTTGACAAGGCTAACTGCATATGGTATTCTGTTCTCGCAACGAGGTTAGACAAACCTAACCACTTGAAACGCGTTGCACCAGAAACAGCAGAAGTACCTGCAATGCTCCTGCTCAAAACTCAGGTTTGTGCGGCTTTCCTGGCTGCACAACCCCAAGTTTGTCGTGGCGAGGCCACTCCATCTTGCTTACGCAAGACCGCTTTGTGGCTTAAAAGCCCCACTGGGGCTTTCATTGCTGCGCAAACGCCAATTCCTCCATTCCATTCTCTTTTTCAAAAGGAAGCGGCAGCATGGTTTGCTCTGCAGCTTCCGGCGCGGCATTCGGTGTGATTGGTACCGCACCAAGTGCGAAAGAAACAAAAACGGGACGTGCAGCTTGACCACCTGCGCGCCCCGATTTTTGTTTTTAGAGGGTTTACTCCACGATCTCCGCCAGCTCCTGATACAGCGCTTCGGCACCGCCTTTGACCCGGACGAAAGAATTGTTCACGATGCACACCCCGTCCGAGTACACGGTGAGCAGCAGCTGGTGGCTTTCGGCGGCGTCATAGCAGCTCACGGTCACCGAGTCCACCGGGTATGCGTGGCTGTAGGAGCTGTAGTTCTGATTGAGCTTTTTGGTGCAGGAAACGTCCGAGAGCACCTCAGCCATCTGCTGAAAGGCCGGGTCCCCGGCGGAGAATACCTGATAGGTCATGTCGGCGGAACTGGAAAAGTTCTGGATGTGCTCCACCCGCACCCCCGCCTGGGTGCTGGCGGCCATCGGGCTGGCCAGGTCGATCTTACTGGCCGGAAAAATGAGCACCAGTGCCAGCAGAGCAAGCAGCACCAGGCCGAACCGGGACAGGACGCTTTTTTCCTTCATCGAATATCACTCCTCCCTGGGCGGCATCTGGGCCAGGTGCCGCTGTGCAAAGAAAAAGCCCACGGCGCTTACGGCAACCACCGCATAATAGCTGGCAATGCGGTACAGCATCAGCACGCTCATCATTTCGCCCTGGGGCAGGAAGCCGCTGTACAGCAGCAGAAAGGCCGTTTCGATGGACCCCATGCCCGCTACATTGGGCAGTGCGTTGGAAATGAACAGCATCAGGCTGGTGAGCAGCTGCACCCGGGCAAACGCCAGCGGCGAAAGCTGCATGAAGCGGATACACAGCCAAGGGATGCAGAACAGAAGAAACAGTTTGAGCGCGTGCAGGGCAAAGATCTGCACGCAGCGGCGTTTGTCGGCCAGCAGCAGGCGGCTCTCTTCGCCCAGCACGTCCAGCTGCTGCTGCCAGTCTGCGCGGCGCTGCTGCCATTTTTCGGTTTTGGGCAGAAAGCCCAGCAGCCAGCGGGCCAGCTTTTGCACCAGCGGCGACACGCACACCAGCACCAGCCCGATGATCACCGCCGCCACCACAGCGTATGCGGCGGGCAGATATTTCAGCACACCGGTGGTGTTGGCCGCCAGCCATTTGTGCTGGAACACCAGCAGCACGGTGGCGTACAGCAGCACCGTGGTTTTGTGGAATACATATTGTAAGGTCATCAGCCCAACACCCGGCCCGGCGGGCAGGCCGCAGCGGTAGAGGTACCAGGTTTGAAAAGGCACTGCCCCGGCTCCCAGGGTGACCACATTGCCAAAGGTGCCGCTCCAGGCGTTGTCAATGCCCTGCCGCAGGGTAAAGCCCGGCAGGCGGCCCTTGATGATCACATAGGAGACGCACCCTTCCAGCAGCGGATAGGTAATGCCCAGCGCCAGCACCACCAGCACCTGCCACGCCGACAGCCGCCCCAGCGCGCCGGTGATCTCGGCCCAGTGGTCCTTGAAAATGAACACCAGCACCCCTGTGAGCGCCAGCAGGACCAGCAGGGAAAGCAGGGTCTTTTTGCGGGATTGCTGCGGTGCGGCGGGCTGGCTCATGGTGAAAAACTCCTCTCTGTGAAACAAAACATGGATTCTGCTTCTAGTATAGCACAACGCAGCCCGCCCTTTGTGAACAAGGGCGGAATTTTCTTGCACAATTGTCTGCAGATGATAAAAAACGGGGAAGCCTTTTCCGCGCATTTTCCCGCAAAAGCGATTTCTTTTTTTGCGCGGGTATGTTATAATAAAAAACCGATTGATCGGTTTCATCTTAAAAAACAGAAAAGGCAAGAACACATGAACACAACAGACATCTGGCTGATCGCGGGCCTTGGCAACCCCAAAGCAAAATACGATGGCTCCCGCCACAACGCGGGCTTTGCCGCGATGGACTATCTGGCCGGCAAGTGGGGCATCAGCGTCAGCAAAACCAAGTTTCAGGGCCTGTGGGGCCAGGGCGAGGTGGACGGCCGCAAGGTGGTGCTGCTCAAGCCCCTGACCTATATGAATCTTTCCGGCGACTCCATTGCGCCGCTGGCAGGCTTTTTTAAAATTCCCGCCGACCACGTGCTGGTACTGTGTGATGATATTACCCAGAACCCCGGCAAGCTGCGCATCCGGCCTTCCGGCTCGGCGGGCGGCCACAACGGCCTGAAGAGCATCATTGCCCGCTTGGGCGGCGAAAACTTCCCCCGCATCCGCATCGGCGTGGGGGCCAAGCCCCGCCCGGACTACGACCTGGCCGACTGGGTGCTGGGCAAGTTCCCGCCCGAGGACGCCAAGGCCATCGCCGACCGCTACCCGGACCTGGAAGCCGCCGCCCGCCTTATTATGGATGGCAAGCTGGGGCTGGCGCAGAGCAAATATAACGGGTAAGAGAACCATTTTAATGCCCTCCGCTTGCGCTCTGGGCATTTTTAGCGGAAATATTCTTTTTATTTTTCGTGTTTGTCGCGGCCTGCTCCAAACACATTTTCACCAAGTGGGGCCGTATTGGCAAACTGCATTTATATTCTTTGATGCATTTTGGGGTCACGGCCCCTCTTGTGAAAAAGCAACAGGAAAAAGCCCGCAGGCTTTTTTCTGTTGCAAATAAAAAATAATAATTCCTCTGCGATTGCCAAAGCGAATGCGGCGGCAATTTCAAATCGTTATTCTACCATGAAAGGAGGTCCACCATGTACGAAGCGCTTCTGAAGGCTGCACCGGAGTACCAAAAGGTGGCGGCCAGCTTTGCAAAGCCCGGCCCGGCAGCGCTGTTCGGCCTGCCGCCGGCTGGCCGGGCACTGCTGTATGCCGCCCTGCAAAAGGACCTGGGCCGGGTGCTGTGCATCGTTACCCCCGGCGAAGCCGAAGCCACCCACTTTGCAGACAATCTCAAGGCGCTGGGGCTTTCGGCAGCGGTGTTCCCGCCCCGGGACTTCATGCTGCGCCCGGTGGAAGGCGCGGGCCGCGAGTACGAGTACCGGCGGCTTTCGGTGCTGGGTGCACTGGCAGGCGGGCGGCTGCAGGCCGTGTGTGTGCCGGCGGAAGCCCTTTTGCAGTACACCGTGCCCCGGGAAGAGTTCCTGAAGAACACCCTTACCCTCAAGCCCGGCATGGTGTACAACCGCGAAGCACTGGTGGCCCGGCTGTTTGCCGCCGGGTACGTGCGCCGCAGCCAGGTGGACGGCCCCGGCCAGTTCAGCGTGCGCGGCGACATTGTGGACATCTATGCCCCGGATATGCGTCAGCCGGCCCGTGTGGAATACTGGGACGATGAGATCGACTCGCTGGCGTCCTTTGACCTGCTCACCCAGCGGCGGGACGGCGCGCTGGAAAAGATCTACCTTTCCCCGGCCCGCGAAGTGCTGTTTGGCAACACCGCTGAAACGGCAGACGCTTTGCGCGCTGCGATCAAAAAGGCCCGCGGCAAACACCGCACGGCGCTGGAAAAGGCCATGGAAGCGGACCTTGCCCAGCTGGATTCCGGCCTGATGCCCGAAGCCATGGACAAGTATTACGGCGTCCGCTACCCGGCCCCGGCCACCTTGCTGGACCATCTGGATGCACCGCTGTTCATTCTGGACGAGGTGGGCGGCATCCGCGATGCCCAGAAGGCCACCGAGTTCCGCCGCAGCGAAGAACTGACCGGCCTGCTGGAAGAAGGGGTGCTCTGCCCCGGGCTGGATGTGCTGTATCAGACCATGGACGATCTGATCATTGCCGCCCAGAAGCAGACCACCCTGCTGTGCGAGAACTTCCTGCGCGGCATGAACGAGTTCAAACTGAAAGACCTGATCAACGCCGAGGCCTTTGCCGCCCCCAACTGGAACGGCGACTTGGCGTCTCTGCGGGAGGATCTGGACCCGCTCATTGCCCAGGGCTATGCCATCACCCTGTTTTCCGGCACGCCCAAGGGCGCTGCCGCCCTCACCCGTGACCTGGCCGACAAGGGCTATGCCGTGAGTATGAGCCGGGATGTGCGGCCCGCCAAAGGCATCGTGCAGGTGCTGCCGGGCCACCTGACGGCCGGGTGCACCTTCCCGTTTGCCCATGCGGCGGTGCTGTCGTCCCGCCGCCACGGTCTGGACGAGGAAACGGCTGCCGAAGCCAAAAAGCGCAAAAAGAACAAAAACGCCCTGTCCAGCCTTTCAGACATCAAGCCCGGCGATTACGTGGTGCATCAGAGCCACGGCATTGGCATGTATGCGGGCATTCAGCGGCTGGAAGTGCAGGGTGCCACCAAGGATTATCTCAAGGTGCAGTATTCCGGCTCGGACGTGCTGTATGTGCCGGTGACCCAGCTGGACCTGCTGAGCCGCTACACCGCCCCCGGCGATGAAGAAAAGGTCAAGCTGGCCAAGCTGGGCGGTGCCGAGTGGCAGCGCACCCGCGCCAAGGTGAAAAAGGCCACCGAGGAGATGGCCCAGGAGCTGATCGAGCTGTATGCCCGCCGCCGCCAGGCCACGGGCTACGCTTTCCCGCCGGATGGCGACTGGCAGCGGGACTTTGAGATCCGCTTTGACTACGATGAAACGGATGACCAGCTCAACGCCACGGCGGAGATCAAGCAGGATATGGAAAAGGGCTATCCCATGGACCGGCTGCTCTGCGGCGATGTGGGCGTGGGCAAAACCGAAGTGGCCCTGCGCGCGGCTTTCAAGTGCGTGATGGGCGGCAAGCAGTGCGCCATTCTGGCTCCTACCACCCTGCTGGCCTGGCAGCACTACAACACCATTCTCTCCCGTATGGAAGCCTTCCCCGTGAAGGTAGAGATGATGTCCCGCTTCCGCACCGCCAAGCAGCAAAAAGAAACGCTGCGGGGCCTGCAGGCCGGCAGCGTGGACATTGTGGTGGGCACCCACCGGCTGCTTTCCAAGGATGTGCGGTTCAAGGGCCTGGGCCTGGTCATCATTGACGAGGAGCAGCGTTTTGGCGTAAAGCACAAGGAAAAGCTGAAGGAAAACTTCATCGGGGTGGACATGCTTACCCTGTCGGCCACCCCCATTCCCCGCACGCTGAACATGGCCATGAGCGGCATCCGGGATCTTTCCACCATCGAACAGCCGCCCATTGAGCGCCAGCCCGTGGAGACCTTTGTGCTGGAATACAATGACGTGATCCTGGCCGAGGCCATGAAAAAGGAACTGGCCCGGGGCGGGCAGGTGTATTACCTGCACAACCGGGTGGACAACATTGAAGCCACCGCTGCCCATGTGAGCCAGATGGTGCCCGGGGCGCGGGTGGGCATTGCCCACGGCAAGATGACCGAAGAAGAGCTGAACCCCGTGTGGCAGCACCTGCTGAACGGCGAGATCGACATTCTGGTCTGCACCACCCTGATCGAGACCGGCATTGACGTGCGCAACTGCAACACCCTGATCATTGAGGATGCCGACCGTATGGGCCTGGCCCAGCTGTATCAGATCCGGGGGCGGGTGGGCCGGTCGGGCCGCAAGGCCTACGCCTACTTTACCTTCCGGCGGGACAAGACCCTGACCGACATTGCCCAGAAGCGGCTTTCTGCCATCCGGGAGTTCACGGCGTTCGGCTCCGGGTTCCGCATTGCCATGCGCGATTTGCAGATCCGCGGCGCGGGCAGCCTGCTGGGGCACAGCCAGCACGGCCACATGGAAGCCGTGGGCTACGACCTCTACGTAAAAATGCTGGGCCAGGCCATTGCCCGGGCCAAGGGCGAACCGGTGCAGCGCGACAAGAGCGAGTGCCTGGTGGACCTGCGGGTGGATGCCTTTATCCCGGAAAAGTATATTGCAGACGGGCCGGGCCGCATTGAGGCCTACAAGCGCATTGCCGCCATCCAGACCCCGGAGGATGCCGCCGATGTGCTGGACGAGCTGATCGACCGCTACGGCGACCCGCCGCCCTCGGTGAGCGACCTGGTGAATGTTTCGCTGGTGCGCGTGCAGGCGGCTGCGGTGGGCGTGTACGAGGTGACCCAGAAAAAGGACACCCTTGTGCTGCAGCTGGAAAGCCTGGATGTGCCCATGATCCGGGGCCTGCTGGTGGCCTTCAATGGCCGCGTCACGGCCGGGGCGGGCAGCAAGCCGTATCTCTCGGTGAACCTGCATCCGGACGAAAAGCCGCTGGAACTGCTGCAGAGCATTCTGAAAGCCATGGCGGAGATTTTAAAGTCTTCCCCCAAGGGGGAAGACTATTCTAAAAACAGGAGCACACAACTATGAAAAAGAAACTGCTTGCGCTGGTATGCGCACTCGCAATGGCTTTCAGCCTGGCTGGCTGCAGCCTTCTTTCCACCCCGGCCACCGTTGGCAAAATCGGCGATTTTGAGGTGACCTCCGGCATGTACCTGCTGGCGCAGTTCAGCGCATATCAGCAGGCGGCACAGCTGGCCGACACCGATCAGGACCCCACCGATGTGGAAGCTTTTCTGAAAGAGACCATTACCACGGACGCCGACAGCGGCGAGACGGCCCTGGTGAGCGACTATGTGGCCGACAAGGCGCTGGAAGAGCTGCAGACCTTTGCCGCCATTGAAGCACGCTTTGCCGAGCTGAACGGCACCATGACCGAAGAACAGACCTCTTTGGCCGACAGCTACGCCCAGCAGCTGATGGACCAGTACGGTGACACCTACACCGCCAACGGCATCGGGCTGGAGACCCTCAAGCAGTTTGAGCGCATCCAGGTCAAGCACACTCTGCTGCTGGACCTGGTTTACGGCCCGGACGGCGAGACCCCCGTTGCCGACAGCGACCTGAAGGATTACCTGTACGATCAGATGTACGAGATGGCCTACATCAGCATTCCGCTGTACAACACCAGCACCTACGCCTTTGCGGGGGATGACGACATTGCCAAGATGATGAGCCTGGCCCAGACGGCGGTGGACAGCTGCAACAGCAGCACCGGTGAGGATGCAGATGTTTCGGCGCAGGTAAGCGCCCTGCACGAAGCGGCTTCGGACGTGATCTCGGACATTTACGCCGTGGTGGACGCCGAAGCCGGTTCGGACGCTGCCAATGTGCAGCTGGAACTGCTGACCAACAGCGATGTGAACAACGCCTTTACCCAGGACGGTGCCGCCGATGCCCTGCGCAGCCTAGAACTGGGCGAAGCAGCTGCCATCCAGTACAACAGCTACGCCATGATGCTGCTGGTGCGGGTGGACCCGCTGCAGGTCTCCGATCTGGACGACCTGCGGGATCAGATCCTGAGCGACATGCAGGGCGATGCCCTGGACGATGCCTTGCTGAGCTACGGCAGCCAGCTGACCAACAGCCTGAGCAGCTCTGCCATGCAGAAGATGCCGGCCAAGAAGATCGTGATCAGCACCGCCAACAGCTGAGACGGACAGAAAAAGAGAACCGCCTGTGATTTTCCACCGTTTGCAGAAACGCTGTGGAAAACCGCAGGCGGTTTTTATTTTGTCACTTTTGCAAACTCAGCCGCAAGGGCTGCGTTTACCGAGCGCACGGCATTGGCGTCCGGCTTGATGGCTGCGCGGTCATAGGTGAACAGGCCGTTCACCTCGTCCTCCACATCGGTCAGCTGGGTGTACACCAGCGCCGAAAGCCCTTTTTCCAGCTGGGGCAGCACGGTGCCCAGCTGCAGCTTTTTGTAGCGGGCGGTCAGCTCCTCCCGGCTTTTGGCGGTGCCGTAGCCGTAGGTTTTGCGGGGCGGCTCGTGGCCGGGCATGGGCCAGGCAATGCCGCCGTACTCGCTCAGGGCCACGGTGCGGCGTTTGGGCCGCACATGCAGCGGGTAAAAGTAGTTGTGCAGCGAGTGCACATCGCCGCCGCCCTGGTCGAACCAGCCGCTGGCTTCGTCCACCAGGCGGGCGGGGTCCAGGGTGCGCAGGGCGTCCACGGCCCCGGCGGCGTCAAACTGGCCCCACCCTTCGTTGAAGGGCACCCAGCAGCCAATGCAGGGGTGGCACCGCAGTGCTTCCACGGTGGCTTCCAGCTCGCGGCGGTATTCTGCCCGGCTGGACTCTTTTTCGCGGCTCAGCAGCCCCCAGAAGGGTTTTGCGTCCGGCCAGCGGCGCAGCAGCGGCTGCAGGGCGTTGGTCAGGTAGGTGACGAACCACAGGTTGTAGCGGCTACCGCCGTTTACCATGTCCTGCCAGACGATCAGGCCCAGGCGGTCGCAGTGGTAATACCAGCGCTGCGGCTCGATTTTGGCGTGTTTGCGCAGCAGGTTGAAGCCCAGGGCCTTCACCTCGCTCAGCTCCCGCTCCACCGCCGCATCCGAAGGCGGAGTGTACAGGCCATCGGGCCAGTAACCCTGGTCCAGCAGGCCGTTGAGCAGAATGGGCTTGTCGTTCAGGCAGAAGCGCAGCACTCCGTGGGCGTCCGGCGCGCAGCTCCATTTGCGCAGGGCAAAGTAGCTGTGCACCGTGTCAAAGCCTTCTTCCGGCCCCTGGGTGGTGCCCACCGTCAGGTCGTACAAAAACGGCGTGTCCGGGCTCCACGGGAAAAAGTGCTCTTCGGGGATGTGCAGGGTCACCGTGCCGTCCTGGTCGGCCTCATCGCTGCCCCAGTCCTCGGCAATGGTCACGCCCCCGGCGCGTACTACCGCCCACAGGTTCACCGCGCCGCCGGGCAGGGAAGTGTGCGCCTGCACGGTCACGGTGCGGGCATCGTAGTCTGGGGTCACGGTCAGGGTCTGAATGTAGTTGTCGGGCACCCGTTCCAGCCAAACCGTCTGCCAGATGCCGCTCTGGGCTGGGTAGAACATGCCGCCCGGGGTCAGGGTCTGCTTGCCCCGGGCCTGGGTGCCGTGGCCGGTGGGGTCCTGCACGGCCACCCACAGGCTGTTGCGGCCGTCTTTTTTGAGCAGGGCGGTGATGTCCAGCGTAAAGGGCCAGTAGCCGCCCCGGTGGCCGCCCGCCAGACGGCCGTTTACCTGCACGGCGCAGGCGTAGTCCACGGCACCAAAGTGCAGCAGCACCCGGCCGCCCTCGCCCGGCGGCGGGGCAAACAGGCGGTGGTAGTGCAGCCACTGGCCGGGCTGCAGGGTGCGCCCCACCCCGGAAGCTTTGCTTTCCGGCGAATAGGGCACCAGAATGGTGCCGTCCCAGGCGGCAGGGTGTTCCGCCGAGGGGGCAATGGCGTACTGCCAGGGGCCGTTCAGGATCTCGCAGCTGTCCCGGCGCAGGGCCGGGCGGGGATATTCGGCAAGGGGATGCATTACTTCACCGCCTTTGATTTATTGGCTCCATTCTAACACAGTCTGCAGGGGGGAAGCAATACGACTTGAGATAAACAGGGGCAACCCTCTCAGTCTCGCTTCGCTCGCCAGCTCCCCCGAAGGGGGAGCTTTTTTCCTGCGTTTGGGAAGGCTTTCCTTCCAACAGAAGATTTCTCTTCCGGTTTTCGCGCATAGAGCTCCCCCTTCGGGGGAGCTGGCAAAACCCGCAAGGGTTTGACTGAGAGGGTTCCACAAAAAAGGACGCGCCCGGTTGGGCGCGTCCTTGGAAAAGTGCCGGGAGATCAGTCCACCAGCAGCACGCTGGCGGTGCTGTTATGGAAGGCGGCGTTCAGGATCAGGGTGCCGTTTTCCACAGCAAAGCCCACGCTGCCGGTTGCGCCATTGGCGGTGTTCAGGTCGGTCAGGGTGTGAGCAAAGCCCTGGGCACCGTCCTCACCCAGCTGTGCATTCAGTTCTGCCAGCGAGATGCGGACCTTCTGGGTGCCGTTCAGGGAAATAGCCTGGCCCTCTGCGTTCAGGAAGGCAACGGTGATCACCTTCTGGCCGGTGGGCAGGGTGCCTGCCCGCACGACCAGCCGGTAACCGTAGGTGGAAGCGGAGGTGTCGGCGGCGGCGGAAACGGCATTCAGAGCGGCAGTGCCGTTCACCTTGCCGCAGATGGGGCAGACCTGTGCGGTCTCCACCTTGTGCAGGGTGCAGCCGGCAGAACCGGGCACCGTCTGGGTGTCGGTGGCACCGCAGCGGTCACAGACAGAGGTCTGGGTGCCATCGCCCTCGCAGGTGGAATCGCCGTTGTAGCGGGTGTTGGTAAAGTGGTGGCCCAGAGCGGGGATGTTTGCCACCGTCTTGCTGGTGGAAATATCGCCGTAAGCGGCGGTGTAGGTGGTTTCGCCCGGTGCGGTGCAGGTGGCGGGCTTGGTCACCTCGGAAGTGACCACGGCGGGCTTGGTCACGGTATCCGAGCAGCGGCTGCAGGAGATGGTGGCCGTAGCCGTCTGGCAGGTGTCATCATCAAATGCAACGGTCACGGTGCCGGTGTGGTCGTGGCCCAGCGGGTCAAGCGTGACGGTCTTGCTGTCCGAATACGGGGTGGCTGCATTGGTGTAGGGGTTCGTATAGGTGTAGGAAACGCTGTAAACCTCTTCGCCTGCCGTGGTGCAGGTGGCTGGGGTGGTGACCTTCTTCGTGGCGGAAACCGGGAACGTTTCAACGGTCTTACACTTGCTGCAGGTCAGAGTGAGGGTCGCACCGTCTGCCGGGTCCTCTGCCCAGGTCCATTTGCCGGTGTAGGCGTGGCCGGGGGTCGTGCCGGGGTGTGCAACAGTATAGGTCTCTTCGTAGTTTTTGCTCTGGAAGGAAAACGTTGCGGTATAGACGGTATGGTCCTCATCGGTGCAGGACGTCTTGTTGACAACAGCAATCTGGCTGATGTTTACATCTTCTTTATGACCGCAGTTTGCATTGATGCATGTGAAGGTTGCAGTTGCAGTGGAACCCGCAACAATATTCCACTTCATCTCCGGGGTTTCGCCGTAGTTGTGGCCGGTTTTGGGAATGCTCACGGTCTTCGTATCGGTGCCAACCTGCTTGCCGTTGTAGGTGGCGGTTGCAATGTATTCCTGGGAGCCTGCAGCCGAACAGGTAGGAGCCGTGTACGCGCCCTTTGCAATGGACACAACTGCAGATGCACTGAAGTTACAGTTTTTGCAGGTCACAGTGGCACTTGCAGTCGGGACGCCGCCATCGGTGCTGTCGGGCCAGACCCAGGAATCTTTTTTGATTTCGTAGTCGTGGCCGGTGGCCTTGATTACTTCGCCCTTGCTTTTTACATCGCTGCACACGGTGCAAATCATATCGCCGGTATAACCATCTTCGGTACAAGTGGCAGCCTTGTAGTTCTGCAGCACATAGTTGTGCACCGTCTTGGTGTAGCCGCATTCACAAGTTTTTTTGCAGCTGTCACCAACAAAAGTGTGATCTTCATTTTCATTGAAAGAGTAATAGCACTTTGGATTTTGACATTCATAGAGTCTTTCATGCTGCTTGTCATTCCCTAGGATTAGGTAGATACCACCATCACTTGATGTCGGCAATGCTTCAGATTTACATCTTGGACATCTAACATTGCCTCTTGCGAGAGCTAATACCCCCCCCCGTAACAAACGCAAACAATGCGCCCGCCGTGAGGAGAAGCTTTGTCGATTTTCTCATGGACAAATCCTCCCAAAACCGTTTCCCGCGGGAAACGTTCAACTATAGCGCTCCCGCAACCCGGCACCTGCCGGACGGGGCTTTTCACTGTAACAAGTGTATCACAGAACCGTAACACTCTACAATTGGGAGATTTTACTAAATTCAAGCAAAAATTTTTGATAAATCGACAATATGCAACAAGAGCGCAACAAACAAGCTGCACAAAATACAGCGGAACAAAAGCCCTGCGGTGCCGCACTTGCACAAAAAAAGAGCGCACCCCGCAGGGGCACACTCTTTCATCGCTTGATTCGAAAAAGTCTTAGTCCTCGTCCTCTTCTTCGTCATCCTCCGCATCGTGCGGCTTGTAGAAAATGCCGCTCAGGAAGATGCTGACGAAATACAGCAGAACCATGGGGATAGCCACCATGCACTGGGACACGACGTCCGGCGGGGTGACCACAGCGGCGATGAAGAAGATGACCACGATGGCCACGCCGCGCACCTGCTTGAGCAGCTGCGGGTTGATAATGCCCATCTTGGACAGGATGATGGTGACCAGCGGCATCTCGAACACACAGCCGAAGATGATGAACATGGTCAGGCAGAGGTTGACGTAGCTCTCAATGCTGGTGGTGGTCTGGATGTACTCTGCACCCTCGATGCCGGTGCTGAGGAACCGCAGCATGAACGGCATCATGAGCTTATAGGCGAACAGCACGCCCACGCAGAACAGGATCAGACCCAGCAGCATGACCAGCTTGAAAAAGGCGCTCTCGCTCTTTTTCAGACCCGGCTTTGCAAAGGCGTAGATGTTGTAAAAGGCCACAGGCACTGTTACGATCACACCGGCCAGAATGGACACCCGGAAATACTGCATCAGTTTTTCCTGCGGGGCAATGGACACGAACTGGTAAAAGTCGCGGCCCATGGCGGTAAGCAGATCGATCAGACGGTCTGCATACGCCAGCGAGACCACTACGCCCACCACAAACACCACCGCGCAGATGATGAGCCGGTTCCGCAGTTCTTTCAGATGGCCGGTCAGCGTCATGCTGCCGTCCTCTGCCATGACTTCGGCTTTCTTTTTGCGCTTAACGTTTGTAGCCACAATTACTCCTCGT
>CAVIXY010000052.1:505-15046 GCA_963646665.1 Bacteroides sp. CAG:545 | reverse complement strand
AGTGGACCGGCATCCGCCCGCCCTGGGGCAAAATGACCGGCGTGCGCCCGGTGCGCCTCATCCACGACAAGCGCGCCGCCGGGTGGAGCGAAGCGGATATTGACCGCTTTTTCCTGCAGCGGTTCGACTGCTCGGAGCAGAAGTACCAGATGGCCAGGGCCATTGCCGACCTGCAGGAACCCATTCTGCGGGTGGGCAGCGCCCCCAAGACTTACAGCCTGTACATCGGCATTCCGTTCTGCCCCTCCCGGTGCAGCTACTGCAGCTTTGTGAGCTGCAACCTGGACCGGGACCGCAAGCTGGTGCAACCCTATGTGGACTGCCTGTGCAAAGAGGTGGCCGAGATCCGCAAACAGGCCGACAAAGCCGGGCTGAGCCTTTGCAGCATCTACATCGGCGGCGGCACGCCCACCAGCCTTTCGGCGGACCAGCTGCGGCAGCTCATGGGCACCGTGCGGGAGAATTTTGACCTGGCCAAAGTCGTAGAATATACGGTGGAAGCCGGACGCCCGGACTGCACGGACGCCGAAAAACTGGCGGTGATCAAAGAATACGGGGCCACCCGCATTTCCATCAACCCCCAGACCTTCTCGGACGAGGTGCTGGCCGGCATCGGCCGCAAACATTCGGCCCAGGACATTCTGGACTGCTACGCCCAGGCCCGCAAGGCAGGCCATGAGGACATCAACATGGACCTCATCGCCGGTCTGCCCGGCGACACGGTGGAAAGCTTTGAGCACAGCCTGCGGCAGGCCATTGCGCTGGACCCCGAAAACATCACCGTGCACACCCTGACCCTCAAGCGGGCATCCCGCATTGTGATCGAGGATCAGAAAGAAAACGACTACGCCGATGTGGCCGCCATGCTGGAAAAGTGCCATCTGCTGGCTGAGGCGGGCTACCGCCCGTACTATCTCTACCGGCAGAAAAACACCCTGCAGAACCTGGAAAACGTGGGCTGGTGCAAGCCGGGCCACGAGGGATATTACAACATCTACATCATGGAGGAAGTCCAGACCATCCTTTCCGCCGGGGCAGGCGGCAGCACCAAGCTGGTGGCTGACGGCGGCAAACGGATGCAGCGCATCTTCAATTTCAAGTATCCGAACGAGTATATCCAGCGCTTTGCGGAGGTACTGGACCGGAAAAAAGGAGTGGCTGATTTTTATGATCACGATCTGGGTCCCGAAACGACTGGTTGAAGTTGATTTGTATAACGTGGCAGCCCGCTGCCCGCAGCAGCTGGCGGAAATGAGCGAGCACAGCTATGCCCAGCGGGTGAGCTATGCCGCCCAGAAGATCCGTATCTCCGGTGCAAAGATCGTCATGCTCACCGGGCCTTCTGCCAGCGGCAAAACCACCAGTGCCCACTGCATTGCACGGGCACTGGTGGAGCAGGGCACCCCGGCCCAGGTGGTCAGCCTGGACAACTTCTTCAAGGGGGCAGAGTTCTACCCCAGAATGCCGGACGGCACCTTGGACTACGAAAACCCCGATACACTGGATCTGCCCCTGATCAAGCAGTGCCTGCGGGAACTGAGCGAGACCGGCAAAACGGTGCTGCCCATCTACGATTTTGCAGCGGAAAAGCGCTCTGCCCAGGTGGAACCCATCGACCTGCAGGGCGGCGTGTGCATCGTGGAAGGCATCCATGCCCTGAACCCGGAGCTGACCGGCCTTGTGCGGGGCGATGACATCTACCGCATCTATGCGGGCCTGCGGGAGGAATACTGCGTGGATGGCCGCCGGGTCATCAACACCCAGGACATCCGCCTGTGCCGCCGCACCCTGCGGGATGCCGCCACCCGCGGCCGCAGCCCGGAAAAGACCCTGGCCATGTGGGAGCGTGTGCTGGACGGAGAGACCCGGTATATCAAGGGCTTCAAGGACAGTGCGGACTTTTTGCTGGACACTTCCTTTACCTATGAGCTGGGCCTGATCTCCCACCTGCTGAATGTGGTGCGCCGTCAGTTTACGCTGGAGGGCCACAACGCCGTGCTGTGGGACGAAACGGCCCGCCGCTTTGAGCATGTGGCCCCACTGGAGCTGGACCTGCTGCCGCCGGACAGTATGCTGCGGGAGTTCTATGGCGGCAACACCTGAGAAACCACAAAATATGGGCTGAATGCGAAAAAATTGTTTCCAAACCTGCACCAAACTGTAAAAATTGCGCTGGCTTCGTTGCATTTGCAGGGCCTGTGCGCTATAATGAGACCATAAACCTTCCGCGTGCAGCAGCACGGCGGAAAATTGTGCGGATCAAAAGAGAGGTGTCTTTTATGGATTTCAATAAAATCAAAGAGATGGGCCTGGAATACGCAGAAAAAGGCAAGAATGCCGCCAAGGATCTGGCCGAAAAAGGCAAGACCCAGGCGCTGATCATCAACGAGCAGACCAAACTGCTCAAGGCACAGCGCCAGCTGGGTGCGCTGGTGTACAGCCTGGCCAAAGGCAAGGAAGAAAACCAGCCCCTGGTGGATAAGTATATCGAAATGATCGACACCATTGAAGGCGAGATCGCCCGCCTGAAGGCTACCCTGACCCCGGCGGAAGCCGCAGAGGTGGAGTTTGTGGTGCACGAGGAGCCTGCGGAGCCGGAACCGGCCGCCGAAGCCCCGGCACAGCCGGAGCATAAGAGCTGCCCGCAGTGCGGTGCGCCGGTGTCGGATGATGCACTGTTCTGCAACAAGTGCGGTGCGCAGCTGTAACCAAAGCTTTGCCACAAGGGCGGTGTCCCACGCAGGATGCCGCCCTGTTTTTGTGAAAAGCGGAAAATCATAGGAAAAATGCGGGCAAATTGCCGCACACCCTTGCAAAACCGTGAAATGTGCGGTACAATTTGTAGTATCTTTTGTAAGGGAGGAGCCGCGATGCTGGACTGGACCCCGCAGGCGCCTTATACGGCGGAACAGCTGCTGGAAGTGCTGCGCATTCTGCGCGACCCGGACAACGGCTGCCCCTGGGATAAGGTGCAGACCCATGCCTCCATCCGGAAGAATTTTCTGGAGGAGACCTGTGAAGCCCTGGAAGCCATTGATGCAGACGACCCGCAGATGCTGCGGGAAGAACTGGGCGATGTGCTGATGCAGGTGGCGTTCCATGCCGTGATCGAGGAAGAGCGCGGGCGCTTTACCTTCGAGGATGTGTGCCGCGAGGTATGCGAGAAGCTGGTGTTCCGCCACCCGAACATTTTTGCGTCCTCTGCGGCGGAAAATGCCGGTATAAACGGCTGGGATGCGCTCAAAAATAAAGAAAAGGGGCGCACCACCCTGGCCGATGAGCTGAACACCGTGCCGGCAACGCTGCCGGCGCTGATGCGTGCCCAGAAGCTGCAGAAGCGTGCTGCGCGCTGCGGGGTGCCGCAGCCTACGGCACAGCAGGCCGGGCAGGAGCTGCAGGCCGCTGTGGACGGCTGGCAGGCAGCCCCCGATGCCGAAGCAGCAGGGAAACTGCTGTTTGCGGCGGCCAATGCCCTGCGGCTGGCCGGTGTGGATGCGGAAGAAGCTTTGACCTTTGCATCCAAGCAATACACAGCGGAATGCCTGCAGCGGGAACAAGGCGGTTTTCAGGTCAACGGACCTGCTCCGATAGAAGAAACGAAGTAACACAAAACAGATTTTTGGAGGGTAATAGTATGACAAAGACGGATCTGATCGCACAGGTGGCAGCCAATACCGAAATGAGCAAGAAGGACGCAGAGCGCGCGGTCAGCGCAATGTTCGAGGCACTGGGCAAGGCCATGGCCGATGGGGAGAAGATCACCATTTCCGGCTTTGGCACCTTTGAGGTGCGTGAGCGCGCCGAGCGCCAGGGCATCAATCCCCGCACCCGTGAGCCGATCACCATTGCTGCTTCCCGCAGCATCGTGTTCAAGCCCGGCAAGTCCCTAAAGGACACCCTGTAAGCTGGTTTTGCATGGCCGCCGCTGCCTCACGGGAGGTACGGCGGCATTTTTTATGGAACCCCTGCAGAAAAAGCAGGGCAGAAAAAGGAGAAAAGACCCATGCGTCTGGACAAATATTTAAAGGTTTCGCGGCTCATCAAGCGCCGCACCGTGGCAAACGAAGTGGCCGATGCAGGCCGCATCCTCATCAACGGCAAGGTGGCCAAGGCCAGCCAGACCGTCAACGCCGGGGATGTGATCGAGGTCACCTTTGGCAACCGCCCCATCAAGGTGCGGGTGCTTTCGGATGTGGAGCCGCGCACCAAGGACGTGGCTCGCGAGATGTACGAGATCATCAGCGAGTGATAACCGGCCCGGGCCGCTGCATACACTGTTCCGGAAGGGAAGGGATGCCGTGTGCCCAAGCCTGTAGAAAAAACGGAAAATCCGCTGCCCCACGACCTGATCCTGGAAGAGCGCAGCCGCCTGACCATAACCGGCGTGCGGCGCGTGCTGCACTGCAATGAGGAAAGCGCTGCCCTGGAAACCGGCAAGGGCACTTTGCACCTGGCCGGGGCGCAGATCAGCGTCACTTCGCTGGATCTGGACACCGGGGAGGCCAGGCTCACCGGCCGGTTCGATGTGCTGGAATACACCCGGGAACCGGCAGCCGGGGGCTTTTTGCACCGGCTGCTGCGCTGATGCTGCCGGTGCTGCCGCCTGCTGCCCTGGGGCAGGAGGCGCTGGCCTGCGGTGCGCTGGGGGCCTGCATCGGTGCGGTGCGGGCCTTGTTCCCGGTGCGGGGGCGTGCCGCCATTGCGCCGGATGCTCTGCTGGTGGGCGGGCTGCTGCTGGCGCTGCAAAGCTATGCGGCGGGCCAGAGCCAGGCTGGGGTGCTGCGCTGGTATATGGCAGCGGCAGGTTTTGCAGGAGCCTTTGCGGCGGCGGCTGTGCTGGGAATTCCGCTGCGGTGCATCGGCCGGTGGCTGGCGGCGCTGCTGCGGCTGCCGGGGCGGCTGGTGCAGCGTGTGGTTCTGCAGCCGCTGGCCCACCGGCGTGCGGCGCGCAGACAGGCCCGCAATGCACGCCGGAACGCAAAAAGAACTGCAAAAAATCCCAAAAAGAACTTGCCAAACAAGCGCCGCATGTTGTATAATTCAAACGTATCAAAGTAAGAGATGAAAGGCTGTCAATGGGGGCGCAGACAAATGACGAATCAGGGCCGCAGAAAACGGAAAAAGAACCTGGTCTGGAAATGGGCGGTTCGGCTGTTTTTTGTTCTGCTGCTGTTCAGTATGCTGGCCGCGTACATTTCCAATCAGGTCACCATCAGCTCCAAACGTGCGGAGCTGGAAACGCTGCAGGAGCAGATCTCCCAGCAGCAGACGGAAAATGAGGAGATGGAGCGCATCCTCAGCGGCGATGCTGATCAGATCACCGAGTGGGTGGCGCGCGACTCTTACAACTATGCCGCGCCCAATGAGCGCATCTTTGTGGATGTGACGGGCAAGTAAGCGGCAGCAGAGAATTTACGGAGAACAGGAGTATTGAGTTTTGGCAATTGAGGTTGGGAACGTATTTGAAGGCCGTGTGACCGGCGTAAAACCGTTTGGTGCCTTTGTGGCACTGCCGGAAGGCCGGGTGGGCATGGTCCACATTTCCGAGGTGTCGAACGAGTTTGTGCAGGACATTGCAGCCGTGCTGCACGATGGAGATATCGTAAAGGTGCAGGTGATCAACATTGCACTGGACGGCAAGATCGCGCTGTCCATCAAGCGCCTGCTGCCGCCGCCCCCGCGCCCCGCACGGGATGCACGCGGTCCCCGGCCCGGCGGCCCGCGCCCCGGTGCCCCGCGGGAAGGCGGCCGTTTCAGCGGCGGCCATGGCGGTGGACGTCCCCCGCGTGAGGGAGGCCGCGGCCCGGCCCGCGATGCAGCACCCCGCGTCTGGCAGCCCAAGGCTCCTGTCCGCTCGGACAACATGAGCTTTGAGGATATGATGAGCCGCTTCAAGAGCCAGAGCGAGGAAAAGATGGCGGATCTCGACCACGAGACCAACAACCGCCGTGGCGGCGGTTATGCCCCGCGCGGACGCCGCGGCGGCCGCTGAGCTGCACCCCTCGCACGATCAGAATGAACAGAACGGACCTGTCCCGCTGGTCGGACAGGTCCTGTTTTTTGGCAAGAAAAAGAAAGGAACCACAATGCCCGCAAAATTTGAACTGATCGCGCCCTGTTTTTTTGGGTGCGAGTCCACTGCAAAATTTGAGCTGAACCGCATCGGTGCCGAAAACATCCGGGTGGATGACGGCCGTCTGACCTTTTCCGGCGGTGCAGACATGATCGCCGCCGCCAACCTCAACCTGCGCACGGTGGAGCGCGTAATGCTGCTGCTGGCCCGCTACAAGGCTTCTACCTTTGACGAGCTGTTTGACGGGGTGTACAGCATTCCCTGGGAAGAGCTGCTGCCTGCAGACGCCGCTTTCCCGGTTACCGGCTCTTCGCTGGACAGCCAGCTCACCAGCGTGCCCGCCTGCCAGAGCATCATCAAAAAAGCTGTGGTCAAGCGCCTGATGGCAAAGCATCACGTTTCGGTCCTGCCCGAGACCGGTGCGGAGTACAAGGTGCGCTTTATGCTGCGCAAGAATGTGTGCGAGATCATGCTGGACACCACCGGCGAGGGCCTGCACAAGCGCGGTTACCGCCGCAACGCCATGGAAGCACCCATCCGCGAAACGCTGGCTGCCACCATTGCAGACCTGGGCCGCGTGCGCCGCGACAGCATTGTGGAGGACCCCTTCTGCGGCAGCGGCACCCTGCTGATCGAAGCCGCCCAGAAGGCCATGAACATTGCCCCGGGCCTCAAGCGCCGCTTTGCAGCAGAGCGCTACAGCTTTGTACCGGCAGCCATCTGGGCCGAGCAGCGCCAGAAGGCCCTGGCCGAGTCCAAGCTGGATGTGGGCTTTGAAGCCTTTGGCTACGACATCGACCCCGCCGCTGTGGCGCTGGCCAATGCCAATGCCAAGCTGGCCGGTGTGGAAAAGCGCTGCCACTTTGAGGTGGCAGATGTGGCCGATTTTGCCGCAAAGCAGGAAGCCATTGTGCTTACCAACCCCCCGTACGGCGAGCGCATGAGCACCATTGAAGGCGCTGCCAAGCTGGCCCGCACCCTGGGCCGCCAGATGGAAGCACATCCCTGCGCCGGTGTGTACGCCATTACCGCCGATATGGACTTTGAAGCCCACTACGGCAAGCGTGCCAACAAGCGCCGCAAAATGTACAACGGCATGATCCCCTGCCAGCTGTATATGTATTACAATGCCCCCAAGTTTGAGCACACGGCCAAGCCCATGCCGAAGTCCGGCTTTGACGGAAAGCGCACTGCGCCGGGCTGCTTTGAAAAGAAATAAACGATTGTTTCACGCCGCACCGGCTGACCCGGTGCGGCTTTTGCATTGCTTCCCGCAAATTACCGGGAAAACTCAAAACCGGAAAGAATGACTTCCCTTGCGGAAAAACATGCACTGCACGTGATTTTTGAAGAAAAACCTGCACGTGTCCGGCAAAGAAGTGAGACAAATTCATCGGCAATTTGCATTCTATGGTTGCAGGCGCAGGCAAAATGGATTATACTAGCATTATTATCGCAGAAAAGGTGGAATGATCCTATGAAGGGGCGGCTGCGTCCTTATCTTCCTGAGCTGACGATCCGGGACTACAATACCTATATGCGTTATCTGCGCGGCGTCCGGCGTCAGATGTACCAGGAGTACGGCTTGTATTCCTGCCATCTGCTGCGGTACAACGGTGTGCTGTTTGCCATTTTGTCCGACAGCCTGGCCGGGCGCACCCCCACCTGCCAGCGCAGGCGGATGCCCGGCACCCTGTGTTGGCGCTCCCTGATGTGCCAGACCCAGGGTATCCGGCTGGCAGCCCAGGTGGAAGTGCTGCTGGGCTGGCACAACCTGCAGGACCGCAAATACAGCGAGCTGCGCCCCGTCAAGCGCCTGCGCCGCGCCCTGGACCGGCTGCTGCTGCGCCGCGCCTACGAAAAGGCAGTCAAGGAGAACCCGGCCCTGGAGCGGCTGTTTTTGCAGGAGCGGGAGCAGGCAGTGGTGCAGATGAACCTGAGCGCCAAAAACTACGCTCTGGCGGCAGAGCCAATGAGCAACATTTACGGGGCACTGTATTCCACCCTGGCCACCGAGGACGCCAGCCAGCGCAAGAGTATGCGCTACATCGGCAGCAGCATTGGCCGCATTTTTTACCTGATGGACAAGGCCGAGCGCTTTGAAGCCGACCGCCGTGCCGGGCGCTACAATGTGTTCATCGTCAACGAGCTGACGGGCCAGGCAGCAGCGGTGGAAAATGCCCGGCGGCAGGCGCTGGCAGCCGCCAACGACCTGATGCGGGTGTACAGTATGCTGGATGTCAAAATGAACCGCAGCCTGCTGGATAATATCATGCTGCTGGGGCTGCACCACGCGGTGGACCCGCTGGAAGCCGTGTCCGAGCAGGAAGTATGGGAGATTCCATGAAACAACAACACCGCAAAAGCTGGGCCATGGCTTACTGCGGCATGGCGGCTGCCCTGTGTGTGGCCCTGATGCTGCTGGGGGCGGTGATTCCCATTGCCATGTTCATTGCGCCGGCCGTGGCCGGTTTTCTCATTGCCACCGTTTGTGTGGAGTGCGGCCGCACCCTGGCCTGGACGGCATATGCCGCTGTGAGCCTGCTGGGGGTGCTGTTTGTGCCGGACAAGGAAGTGGCGCTGATCTTTGTGTTCCTGCTGGGGTATTACCCGCTGGTAAAACCCCATTTCGACCGCATCCGTCCGGCATTTCTGCGGGCGGTGAGCAAGCTGGTGCTGTGCAACGGCGCGGTGCTGGCCATGTACGGGCTGCTGCTGGTGTTGGTACCGGCGGGCAGTGTGGCGCAGGAACTGCGCACCACTGCGCTGGCAGCCGCCGCAGCGACCCTTGTCATGGGCAATGTGGCCTTTTTGCTGTACGACCGCGCCCTGCAAAACATGCTGACGCTGTACTGCCTGGTGTGGCGGCCAAAACTTCATAAAACTTTGGGCTGGCGTTAAGCCAGCCTTTGTGCTATAATAGCCCTCTGGAAAGGTGGAATGGATGCAACACAGTTAACGCAAAGCGCCGGGCCACGCGGGTGACAGCCGTGAGGGTGACGAGGAGAGGAATCATCGAAGATTTCGGCGGGTGTTTCTCCGGCTGAAGGGCTAAACCAGCCGCAGAGAGGGGCAAAAAACGGCAGCAATACCGTAACAGATCCCCTCAAAGAAAGCCATACAAGAACATAAACTGTAAAGAAGCTGACTGTACTTCCCGCGTTTTCTGCGCGGAGCAGCCGGCATGGAGGTGTTTTGTATGTGTGGCATTGTTGGTTACGCAGGCAGGCGCAGCGCGCAGGACGTGCTGTTGAACGGATTGGAGAAACTGGAGTACCGCGGGTACGACTCGGCGGGTGTGGCGCTGGCATTGGACGGCGGCATCCGCGTGGTAAAAAGCAAGGGCCGCCTGGCGGCTCTGCGGCAAAAGCTGGCGGAGCAGGCCCTGCCTGTCAGCTTTTGCGGCATCGGGCACACCCGCTGGGCCACCCACGGGGAACCCAGCGATGTGAACAGCCACCCGCACTCGACCCCGCGGGTAAGCATCGTGCACAACGGCATCATTGAAAATTACGGCATCCTCAAGGAGCGGCTGGCCGCCCGGGGCTACACGTTTGAGAGCGAGACCGACACCGAAGTGCTGGTAAAGCTGATC
Source organism: Bacteroides sp. CAG:545 (assembly GCA_963646665.1). Taxonomy (GTDB): domain Bacteria; phylum Bacillota; class Clostridia; order Oscillospirales; family Ruminococcaceae; genus Faecalibacterium. The sequence continues at coordinate 5,378 of CAVIXY010000052.1, read as the reverse complement.
GACAGCTGCTACACCGGCCAGCCGCTGGCGGCGCTGCAGCAGGCACTGGCCAAGGTGCGCGGCAGCTATGCGCTGGCGGTGCTGTTCCGGGACTATCCGGACACCGTGTTTGCCGTCAAGCGCGAAAGCCCGCTGATTGTGGGCTGGGGCGAGGGTGAGAACTTTGTGGCATCGGATATTCCGGCCCTGCTGCAGTACACCCGCCGCTACAGCGTGCTGGAAGAGGGCGACATGGCCGTGTGCACCGCTCAGGGCATCCGTTTTTACAACGAATTTGGTGAGGAAGTGCAGCGCCCGCAGCTGACCGCTGACTGGGATATGGAAGCCGCCGAAAAGGGCGGTTACCCGCACTTCATGCTCAAGGAGATCAACGAGCAGCCCGCCGCCATCACGGCCACGGTCAGCCCCCGGGTGGAGGACGGAATGCCGGTGCTGCGCATTCCGGAGCTGACGGACGAGGTGCTGCGGGGCATTGGCACCGTGCACCTGGTGGGCTGCGGCACGGCCATGCACGCCGGCATGGTGGGCAAGGCGGCCATTGAAGCGCTGGCACGGGTGCCCGCCGAGGTGGACATTGCCAGCGAGTTCCGCTACCGGGACCCCATCCTGAACCCGAACGACCTGGTGATCATCATCAGCCAGTCCGGCGAGACCAGCGACACGCTGGCAGCCCTCAAGCTGGCCAAGAGCCGGGGCGTGCCGGTGCTGGCCATTGTGAACGTGGTGGGCAGCTCCATTGCCCGGGCCGCCGATTACGTGATGTACACTTACGCCGGGCCGGAGATCGCGGTGGCCTCCACCAAGGCCTATATGGTGCAGCTGTGCGTGCTGTACCTGTTTGCCCTGCGGCTGGCCTATGCCCGGGGTACCCTGAGCGAGGCGGAGACCCGCCGCTATACGGCCCAGCTGCTGCGCGCGCCGGAGGTTATCAAGCCGCGCCTGGCGGACTGCGAGCAGATCAAATATCTGGCCAGCCGCTATGTGAACACCCAGAGCTGCTTTTTCATCGGGCGCGGGTTTGACTATGCCCTTTCGCTGGAAGGCAGCCTGAAGCTGAAGGAGATCAGCTATGTGCACTCGGACGCCTACGCGGCAGGGGAGCTGAAGCATGGCACCATCAGCCTGATCACGGACGGTGTGCCGGTGATCGCGCTGGCCACCCAGAAGCAGGTGTACGAAAAGACCCTTTCCAACGCCAAGGAGACCCGCAGCCGGGGTGCCCGGGTGCTGCTGTTTACCACAAAGGATGCCGTGGTGCCGGAGGGCGTAGCGGACGCTGTGGTGCGCCTGGACGCCTACGAGGACCTTCTGATGCCGCTGCAGCTCATTGTTCCCCTGCAGCTGTTTGCCTACTATATGGCCGTTCTGCGGGGCTGTGATGTGGATAAGCCGCGCAACCTGGCCAAGAGCGTGACCGTGGAATAAAAACACCAAAAGAAAAAAGCAGATGCATCTTGCGATGCATCTGCTTTTTTGTTCATTGGAACTTACCAGAACCAGTACCGCTTTTTGATCACGATGTAGGCAATGGCAATGATCACCACAACCACGCCGCCTGCAATGAAGAAGGTCCAGTTGATGTTGCTGAACCGCAGGTTCTGATTGGTCAGCAGGTAGCGGCCTGCCGTGTCGGCGGTGATGGAGCCGTCCTTGTAGCTGTTCAGATACTGCCACTTGTTGGTGGTGGTATTGTAGAGGTACAGGCGGGAGTAGGTGCTCACATCCAGATCGATCTGCACCGTGCAGGGAAGGGACAGGCCCTCGTCCAGCACAAACTCCATGCCGTCATCGGTGCTTTCCAGCACCAGGGCGGTGTTCAGTTCGCCGGTGGTGTTCTTGATGGACTTGCCGGAGATCTGCATGGTATAGCCATCGCCCACCACGTACAGGGTTTTGCCGGTGGTGCGCAGTGCGTTGAGGATGTCGCCATTCACAACCGGCACCTCAGACTGTGCAAACACGATCTCATCGTCTGTGCTGTCCTGAATGGCCTGCACCACAGGGTCCAGCGTAATGGTGTTATCACTGCCGTTGTTGGCATTGTCGCCGCCGTTTTCGTCCGTGGAGGAAGAAGCCGACCGGTTCACAATGACCGTAACCAGGGTGGAAGCCTTGCCGTTGGAAACCGTAATGGCAGTGGCACCGGTGCCCACGGCAGTGATCACGCCGGTGGGGCTGACGGTGGCAACACCGCTGTTGCCGGACTTGTAAGTAAAGCTCTGGGACGCGCTGGAAGGCGTGGCCTTGGCGGTGAGGGTAAAGGTGGAACCGGGTTTGAGCACCACATACGAAGAATTGGTGGTAACCACCTGGCCGCTGTTGCTGGAAGAGGTGGTGCCGGAGGAGCTGCCGGTCTCGCTGGTGGGCAGCGCCAGAACGGTGACGGTGGTGGTGGCCGTTACCGAGCCGCAGGTGGCGGTGATGGTAGCAGTGCCGGGGGATACGCCGGTCACACGGCCAAAGTTGTTGACGGTGGCCACCTTCTCATTGGAGGAAGTCAGGGTGACGGTGGCGTAGTTGGAAGCCGAACTGGGCCGCACCTGCAGGGAAGCCGACACCGAGTTGCCCACATAGAAGGTGTTGGAAGAAAGCGAAAGATCCATTTCGGTCACGATCATGGAGGAATCCATGGAGACCACAATGGTGTAAGCGCAGATCTGATTGCCGGCCGCTGCAGTAATGGTGGCGGTGCCTACGCCCACGGCCTGCACAAGGCCGGTGTTGCTCACGGTAAGCACGCTGCTGTCGTCTGTAATGTAGATCACAGAATCGGTGGTGTTGCGGGGACGTACCACCGGCGAGAGCTGCTGCGTGGCACCCAGCAGCATGTTGGAAGAATAGCTGCCGGCTTCAATGCTTTCCGCCGGTACATCCGTGTTCCAGGGCAGCGAAAGGGCAGTGCCGGTCAGCGGACCGGCGGCAAATGCAGGCACAGCCGTGCCGCACGCCAGCAGGCAGAGAAAAACGGCACAAAGGGCCAGTTTCTTTGCGGTTGATTTCATGTTTGTTGTACCTCTTTGGGTGTTGTGTCGGGCGGGGCGGATGCACAGCGGCCGGAAGCTGCTGCCGTTTAACGGAACAGCACACCCAGTGCTTCCATGGCGTACTCGAAGTAGGTGACCTGGTCGTATTCCACGCGGGCGGTCACGCTCATGCCGTTGGCAAGGTCTACCTTATCGCCGCTGCGGCTCACCACATAGGTGGAGTCGGGCTTGATGGTCATTTTGTAATACGAGCCGCTGGTGCTTGCGGTCACATCGCTGTCAATGGAGGTCACGGTGCCGGTCAGGGTACCGTAGGAATACTCCGAAAGGCCGGTGATGGCAATCTTGCACGGGTCGCCCACGTGCAGCAGCGGGCGGTCGCTCACGCTGACCATGGCCACGATTTCCAGGTCATCGTTCTCGCTGGCCACGGTGGCCAGGGCAGAGCCTGCGCTCAGCACCATGCCCTCTTTGTAGGGAGAATCCATGTGGATCACGCCGGAGGTGGGAGCGTAGATGTAATAGTCGCTGGCACCGGCATTCAGGGCGTCGATCTGGGCCTGAATGTTGTCCACATTGCTCTGGGCGCTGGTAATGCTCTGGGAGATGGACTGCATGGTGGAGTAGTACAGCGCTTCAATTTCGCTCTGGCTCTGCTCCATCAGGGTCTTGATCTGGGTGTCGGAGTAACCGGCTGCCTGGTAAGCCGAGGCGTCAAAGGTCTTTTGGGCCACCTGGCTCTTGTAGGTCTCGTACTGGTAGTAGTAGGGCTGGTCCTCGGCGCTGGTCTCGCTGAAGTAGTTGGTGTCGTCCTGGATGCACTTCAGCAGCTTGTTGTACTGGTCTAGCTGGGTCTTGTAGATCTGCAGCTGGCTTTCCAGGTTGTCCTGCTGCATGTCCAGATCAGTGCTCTTGATGTGGGCGATCAGGTCGCCCTCGTTCACATAGCTGCCTTCCGAGATGTACAGCTCGGTGATGGAGCCGGAGTAGCTGGACATGATGTAGGTTTTGTTGCTGGCCTGCACCGTGCCGGTGTTCTGGCTCACGTAAATGCGGGTGGTATGGGTGCTCCACACCACCAAAAAGATCATGAACAGGCCGGTAAGGAGCACAAAAGCATAGCCGTAGGGCGGCAGCTTTTTCTCCATCATGATCCGGCGGTCCTGCAGATCCGAAAGGTTCTGGATGGTTGTTGTCATATTACTTGGTCTCCATAAACACGTCAACCACAGCCTGGTCATCGTCCTGGTTGACGTAGATGGTATAGGTATCGCCGGTGAGGGCCAGCTCGTTTTCAAATGCCATGATCTGCAGCTTGGCGCTGGCCAGCTGGCTCTGGCTCATGGGGCCGGTATAATGGGCGTACAGGCAGTTCTTCACGCGCAGAATGGCGTCCATGTGGTAGCCCGGCTCCATTTTGGGGATCATCTGGGTGGCCTGCTGCATCATGTACAGCTCCGGCGTATGGTCCGGGCCGGTGCCCATCTTCACAGCTTCCACCAGCGGGCCGATGGGCTGGGCGTTGTTGCTCTTGATAAAATTCTGCAGCTGGGTCAGAATCACCATCATGTTGCCCAGTTCTTCGGGCATCACGCGGCGGGAGACCACGTTGGTGAGCTTGAGGGTTTTGTTTTCAGCAACTTTGATTTCGTTCATGGCAATTTACCTCTCGTTCTGTAAAATAGGGGTTCCTCCGCAGAGGATGTAATAGGCAATCGCGGGTGCAGAAGAAAAGGGGAGGGGGCAGCGCTGCTTCTCCGCCTGCGATCACCTATTACGAATCAACGCAACAGGTGTTCAAAATAAAATGTGCCCGGAGGCAAAACGCCTCCGGGCACACCATAACGAGGCATTGTCATCCGCTCCTGTTTGTTCAAACAGGCTCAGAT
>CAVIXY010000052.1:0-468 GCA_963646665.1 Bacteroides sp. CAG:545 | reverse complement strand
GCTCAGATAAGCACACTGCATCAAGCCGTCAACGATCAGAACTCGGGAGCGTCATCAGCGGAAGCGTTGTTGCCAACGTTAGCGGTAGCCAGGTTGTAGATAGCAGCAGCGTTGCCAGCAGCGTTCAGAGCGATGTTCAAAGCACCCACTGCGTAGCTGCCGATGGCACCGAGGGTGCCGCCCATGTAGGGATCAACAACGTTATCGCTCCAGATGCGGCCAACGTTGGTGAAGTAGCGAGAAACAATGCCGTTCCGCGGGCTGTAAGTACCGGAGAAGATCACGCCCAGAGTGTTCTGGACATACTTGTCCATGTACTTGTTGCCGATCAGGGTAACCATGTTGGTGTTGAACTTCTTCCAGTTCTCGGTGGTCAGGGCCGGAGCCAGGATGTCGGCAATGCCGCCGCCGATGACATAGGTCATTTCGTTCTCTGCGATAGCAGAATAGTTTGCAGGCATCATCATA
>CAVIXY010000051.1:4161-15048 GCA_963646665.1 Bacteroides sp. CAG:545 | reverse complement strand
CCACGTTATACTTCTTAGCCAGCTCAACGCTGCGGTTGTTCAGCACCTGTGCGCCAAGGGATGCCAGCTCCAGCATCTCGTCAAAGGTGATCTCATCCAGCTTGCGGGTGTTGCGCACCTTGCGCGGGTCGGCAGTGTAAACGCCTTCCACATCCGTAAAGATCTGGCAGCGGTCTGCGTGCAGGGCAGCTGCAATGGCAACGGCACTGGTATCGGAGCCGCCGCGGCCCAGGGTGGTAATGTCATCCAGCTTGTTCAGGCCCTGGAAGCCTGCCACCACCACCACGCGGTTGCGCTCCAGCTCGGAGGAGATACGCTCGGTCTCCAGCCGGGTGATGCGTGCCTTGGTATAGGCACGATCGGTACGGAAGCCTGCCTGCCAGCCCGTCAGGCTGATGGCATGGCAGCCCAGCTCGTTCAGCGCCATGGCCAGCAGCGAAATGCTGATCTGCTCGCCGGTGGCCAGCAGCATATCCATTTCACGGGCCGAGGGGTTGTGGGTGATCTCGGCTGCCTTTTCGATCAGGTCATCGGTGGTATCGCCCTGTGCGGACACCACCACCACTACGTCATTGCCCGCCTTGTGGGTGTTTGCCACAATGCGCGCCACGTTGAAGATACGGTCACGGTCCTTCACCGAAGAACCGCCGAACTTCTGTACGATCAACGCCATATCTTGTCACTCTCCTCTTTTTCTCCCTCGGCTTGCGAGGGGGTACACCGGGCGGAAGCGGTCGGCCTTGCCTTGCACTTCCCTCTCCCATTTATCATTCCACTGTTGCGCCGGTGTTATCGGCATCCAATCGCAGCAATGTAAATGCTTCACATCCGTCCAGGCCTTCCAGCAGCTCCAGCCCCTTTTCCAGCTTGGAATAGAACTTTTCGGCATTGGCTTTTTCGGCCACTGCCATCACGGTGCTGCCTGCGCCGGACACGTAAACGGCCTTTGCCCCGCACAGCCGTGCCATATCAAACACTTCCTTGGAGCCGGGCATCAGCGGCATCCGGTAGGGCTGGTGCAGCTTATCCTCGGTGGCAATGCCCAGCAGGTCGTGGCGGCCCTCACAGAAGGCGGCCGGGATCAGCGCCGCACGGGACAGGTTATACACCGCATCCTTGTGGGACACTTCCTTGGGCAGAGCGGCACGGGCAGCCTCGGTCAGCAGTTTGTAGTCCGGCACAATGGCGGCAAAGCACAGGCTTTCGTCCACATTGCGCTTGACCGAGTACACCACGCCATCCTCAAACACGCTGCTGGTCAGACCGCCCAGCAGGGCCGGGGCCACGTTGTCCGGGTGCCCCTCAATGGAGGTAGCCAGCGTGAGCAGCTCCTGGGTGTTGAGGATATCCCCCAGCATCCGGTTGGCGCCCAGCAGACCCGCAATAATGCAGGCCGAGGACGAGCCAAGGCCCCGCGCCATGGGAATGGGGTTGGTCTGGGTGATCTTGAGGGGCGGGATCTGCTTACCCACCTTGTCGAACAGGCCCTTGGCCGAGCGATACACCAGGTTGCTTTCGCCGCGCGGGATGCGGGTGCCGTCCGAGGCGGAAATGTTCAGCACATCGCTTTCTTCAAAGGTCACCGTGTTGTACAGGGTCACTGCCAGGCCCAGCGCATCAAAGCCGGAGCCGATGTTTGCACTGGTGGCGGGAACCGAAACCTTGATCTTCATAGCCGCTGTCCCTTTCTGTTATGCTTCCTCGGGCAGGCGCTTGAGCACCAGCTTCACGCTGCCGCCCACGGCCTCCACCTTGCGGGCAGCTTCGGCCAGGGCCTTGTCGTCCGCACGTTCCACAAAATAAGCGCAGCCATCGTAGCGCTCATCCACCACTTTGCCGTAACCGTAAATGGCTTCCACCACGGCGGGAGCAATGCCCGCTACACGCACATAATATGCGGCAGGGGCCGGGTCGGTGAGCATTCCCTCCACCGGCTCGGCAGGCTGCCAGAACAGGCTGTCGTGCACCTTGGAGCCGTGTTTGAGGGCGTCCACCACATCGGCCACCACAGCGCTGGCGGTGGGCAGCTTGCCCGCGCCCTTGCCGTAGAACACCACATCGCCCAGCATATCGCCTTTGACCAGCACCGCGTTGAACACATCGTCCACGCTGGCCAGCTGGTTCGATTTGGGCACCAGGCAGGGCTCCACACCGGCGGCCACTGTGCCGTCCTCGTGGCGCTTCATCCAGGCGATCAGCTTGATGACACAGCCCAGCTTCTCGGCCGCTTCCACATCCGCCGTGGTAATGGCACGGATGCCGCGGGTGGGAATATTCTGGGGGTAGATCTGATGGCCGCAGACCAGCGAGGACAGAATGGCGATCTTGCGGCAGGCATCGCGGCCGTCCACATCATCGCTGGGGTCCTTGGTCTCGGCATAGCCCAGCTCCTGGGCAATTTTCAGTGCATCGTCAAAGCCCAGATTCTCGCGCACCATCTTGGTGAGCATGAAGTTGGTGGTGCCGTTCACAATGCCCTGCACCTCGCTGATGACGTTGGCGGCCAGGCACTGGTGCATGGGGGTGATGATGGGGGTGCCGCCGCCCACCGAAGCCTCAAACAGGAAGGCGCAGTTGTGCTCCTTGGCCAGGCCCAGCAGCTCGGCACCGTAGGTGGCCACCATCTCCTTGTTGGAGGTGCACACGCTGCGGCCGCTTTCCAGGCAGGCCTTGACGTAAGGGTACGCAAAGCGGGTGCCGCCGATGGTTTCCACCACCACCCGGATCTCCGGGTCCTGCAGGATGGTATCAAAATTCTTGACAAACAGATGTGCGGCCGGATGGTTCGAGAAATCCTTGGGGTCAAGGATATACTTAACCTCCACCGGCTCGCCCGCACGGCGGGAGACGCCTGCGGCATTGCGGCACAGCACCTCGTACACGCCGCTGCCCACCGTGCCAAAGCCCAAAATTGCAATCTTAGCCATATTGTTCCCCTCGTTTTTCCTATTTCGATACGTTCGCGTTACAGGTTATACCCACAATGCACGCCTACCACCATGCGCTGGCGGGAGAGCTTTTCGGTGAGTTCTTCCGGGGTCATCTGCATGGTATCGGTGCGGATGGTAACCGCCACCAGGGCAGCACCATTTTCCGGCGTGGACTGGTTGATGGTTACAATGCTGGCACCTGCGGCGCTGATGCCGGCCAACAGGCTTTGCAGTGCACCGGTCTCGTCCCGCAGGGTGGCCATAACGGTGATCACCTCGCGGCCGTTTTCGGAATCAAAGATGCAGTCCTTATACTTATAAAAAGCGCTGCGCGATAGATCCACCGCACGGGTGGCAGCCGAAATGCTGCGCGCCTCCCCGCTGGCCAGAAGCTCCTTGGCGCGTACCACCTTGAGGAAAACTTCCGGCAGGACCTGTGCGTCCACCATATAAAAGCGGCGTTCCAACTTGTTCACCTCACAAACACAAGTGTTCTTGCAGTGAATATAATAACATCCGACCCTCTGCAATGCAAGAGGTCGGATGCGATTTTGGCAGATTACCCAGTTTTGAATTGTGAAGTGCCGGTTTTCCTTACCGGAATGCTTGCTGCTTCCCGGGAAAGTACGTCTTTTCCGGTGTTTGTATGCCCAGCGGCTACAGGATCAGTCTGTATCCAGGCTGCTTGTATCCGCAGGAATGACAGTCTGTTCCGGCACTGCCGTTGTATCGGTGCTGGGTGATGCCGCAGCCGTGGAACGGTGTGCGTAGTTGCACACATCCGGCAGGTCGTCTGCACGGTAGTAGCCCACTGCGGTGCTCGGGCAGGAAGGCCCTGCCAGCAGGCCGCTCTGGGTGCAGTAGCGCTGCTCGGTCACGCCCTGCGAAGTCGGGAAGGACTTATACGGCAGGTCGGCCTGCACCTGCTCCATCAGGGCCTTCCAGGCCATGACGCAAGTACGGGTCTTGGCCTGCTGCTTGCCCAAGGTCTTGGTCATATCATACGGCGCATCGTAGCCCCACCACACGGCGGTGACGTAATACGGCGTGCCGCCCACGAACCACAGGTCCTTTTCATCGCTGGCGGTACCGGTTTTGCCAAAGGATTCCATGCCGTTGGAGTTGGGGTAGCGGCCGCTGGCGGTACCCACGCTGGAGTACAGAACGTTCTTCAGCAGGCGGTTCATCACGTAAGCGGTATCGCTGGTCAGTGCCTGGTAGCTGGTGGCGTTGTTTTCCAGGTAGATGTTGCCGTCACGGTCCAGCACGCGGGTGTACAGGTGCGGGGTGGTGTAGCGGCCATCGTAGAAGATCTGGAATGCTGCAGCCAGGGCCAGGGGCGTTACGCCATGGGTCTGGCTGCCCATGACCATCTGGGCCAGGCCCACGTCATTGGTGGGGTCCAGGGTGGTGAGCTGCAGGGTGTTATAAGCAAAGTTGAACATGTTGCTTGCGCCCACCAGGTCGCCCACACGCACGGCAATGGTATTCAGGGAGCGGGCCAGACCGTTCCACAGCGGCACATCGCTGTTGTCGCCGTAGTTGCCGCCGTAGTTGCGCGGCCAGCTGCGCCATGCATCCGGATAAGCCTTCAGCTGGCTGTCCGAAAGGCTCATCAGGCCATTCTTGCGGCAGTAGTCCTCATCACGCACCACCATGTCCTGCTTGAGGTACAGGGGCGAGTTGTTGAGCATGGTGGACCAGTTCACCAGTCCGTACTCCACGCCCAGAGCATAGGCACCGATGGGCTTGATGGTAGAACCGGTCTGACGGGTCACGCTGTAGGCGCGGTTCAGCGCAAGGCTCTTGGTCTTTTCGCCCAGGCCGCCCACAATGGCCACCACATTGCCATCGTAGTCCAGGCTGACCATAGCCGCCTGGGTGCGCACATTGCGGTAATAATACACCGTGCCGTCTGCGCCGGTGCGGGTCTTGGGGGTGCCGTCCTCGTTCATCACCTGCACATCGTCATCCGAAATGGAGGTAACCTCTTCCTCATGCCAGCCGGCCGGGAAGTAGGCATCGCCCTCGTTGAGCATCAGGTTTTCCATGGCGGACTGCACCTTGGTGTTGACGGTGGCTTCAATGGTAAAGCCGCCGGTATAAAGCAGCTTCTGTGCCTCAGCCTCCGAGATATTCTCCTTGGCCATGATGTCCTGCACCACTTCGTTGAACAGAGCATCGGTAAAGTACGAGGTGACCGAGGTGGTGTTCTTGCTGGAATCGTCCACCGCCAGCGTCAGGGGCTGTGCGGCAGCGTTGCGGTACTCCTCTTCCGAAATCACACCCTGCTGCCACATGTTGTACATCAGGAAATTGCGGCGGTGGATCAGGTTTTCGGGGTTGGTGTAGGGGTTGTAGTTGGTGGGGTTCTTGGTAATGGACGCAATGGTAGCGCACTCCCACAGGGTCAGCTCGCTGACATCCTTGTTGAAATACTCGTTGGCCGCCGTCTGCACGCCCTGGATGGTGCCGGTAAAGCTGATGGTGTTCAGATACGCTTCCAGAATGGTGTCCTTGGAGTAAGTGCGGCTCAGGCAGAGAGCGCGGTAGATCTCGCGCAGCTTGCGCAGTGCGCCCTCAATGCCGCTGGAGCTGTCGTCATCAGTCAGGTTCTTGATGAGCTGCTGCTCCAGCGTGGAAGCACCCTGCTTGGAGCTGTAGATGGGCAGCAGGTACTCATTGACCATGGCACCGATGGTGCGCTTGAAGTTGACGCCCGGCTCATTGTAAAAGTCCTTGTCCTCCGTGCAGATGAAGGCATACTGGAGGTTCTTGGGAATCTGCTCCAGGTCTGCCCACACACGGTGGCTGTTGGACGAGCGCAGAACGGCATACTCCACCTGCGCCCCGGTGTCCGGGTCGGTGGCCATGACAACACTGGACTGGCTCAGCTCAATGTTGTCCAGGTCCAGCAGGTCGCCATCGTTGGCGGTGGCCTGCACCACGTAATAGACGGCACCCACCGCCACCAGGCTGCCCAGCATAATGCCCAGGCACAGCACGGTGGCAATCAGCCGCCCGATAAAGCGCAGCACCGGGTGATTCTTTTTTTCTGTCGGCTCCCGGCTGTTTTTGGGAGCCTGCGGCTGCGGTGCCGGCTGCTCCCGGCGGCTGCGGCTCACATTGACCTTACGTCCCGTGGGGGCCGGCGTGGAACTGCCCTCGCCGCTCCGACGGATCTTTCGCATCTCATTGTTGGAGATAGGGATCGCCTCCTGACCCTTTTGATGAATGCAGCGCACACGGCGCTGTAAAATTGCAGATATGGTGCAAATGTTCCACTATACGATACCATATTATAGCACGCACATGGAACGCGGGCAAGAACCAATCTTCGGCCGCACCCCTGCAGGCGGCCCAATTATAAATAGTATAACACACTTGGCACGCCAAAGTACAGCACCCGTGCGTGAAAATTGTTTGCCGCGGCCCGCAGCGGGCCATACTTCTGCCGTGAAAGGAGCTGACTTCCATGCGCAAGCTTTGCACCTGCCTGTTTTACGGGCTGTGCGTGTTTACCATCGCATTCAGCCTGTTCTGGATGGCACTGCCCCGGGTGGAGCTTTCCCCCACGCCGTCCGGGTCCGAAACACCGCCCGAGTCCGAGGCCAGCCTGGCCGCCCAGGCCGTTCCAGAACTGACGGTGCAGCGCTATTATCTGTGTAACCGGGGCGGCCGAGTGGCGGTGTACACCTGCAACGCCAACGGCACTCCCGCCGCCCTGCAGGAGCTGACCGGCATCTACGTGAACCTTCTGCCCGAAAACGATGCCCTGCGCATCAAACGCGGGCTGACGGTTTACGGCGAGCGCGCCCTGGACCTGCTGCTGGAGGACCTGGGCGGATGACGCAAAAACGGGCAGGCACTCTGTGCGCCTGCCCGTCTGATTTTTTTGTTAGGCTTCCAGTTCTTCCAGCGGCACGAGGTACGCCTTGCGGCAGGCCTCGTATTCCAGCATGTAGTCCTTGGTGGGGTTGTGGTGCATGATGCTCTTGAGGGTGTGGGAGTCGTAGTCCTCACCGGCATCCATGCCAATCATCCGGGCAGCAATGTTGGAGCAGTGGTCCGAAATGCGCTCTGCGTTGTTCAGCACGTCCAGGAACACCACGCCCGTATCAATGGAGCACACGCCGTCCTTCAGGCGGTGAATGTGCTGGTCGCGCAGGCGCGCCACCATGATGTCGATCACCTCTTCCAGCGGCTCCACCTGGCTGGCAGAGTGGATATCGGTGTTTTCAAAGGCATCGTTGGTCAGGGTCAGGATGCGGTCCAGGGCGCTTTCCAGCAGTTTCAGCTCCTTCTGGGCGCTCTCGCTGAAGTGTGCTTCCTTCTCTTCCAGCTCCTCAGCCTTTTCCATGATGTTCACGGCATAGTCACCGATGCGCTCAAACTCGGTGACGAAGTTCAGCAGCTCGGTCACTGTGTGGCTCTCGTCATCGCCCAGTTCCTGGTCAGTAAGCTTGATCAGGTAGTTGGAGATGGCCACCTCCATGCGGTCGATCAGGTTTTCGCGCACCTTGATGGCGCTCACGGTCTCTTCGTCCATTTTCAGCAGCAGCGGGGCGGCCAGGTTCACATTGCGGGCCGCACGGCGGGACATTTTGACCACCGCGTTCTTGGCCTGCTGCAGGGCCACAGCCGGGCTTTTGAACAGGCGCTCGTCCAGCACGGGCATACTCAGCTCCTGTGCCTCGGCCTCGTTGTCGGGCACGGTGAGCATAGCCAGCTTGGACAGCACGCCGCTGCAGGGCAGGAACAGCAGCATGGCGCACACGCTGGACAGGGTGTGGATGTTTGCAATGCTGCTCTTGTTCATCACGTCATGCCACATGGGAATGCCGACCGTCAGCTGCACCGCATAGATCAGCGCCAGCAGCACGCAGCTGCCGATCACGTTAAAGTACAGGTGGATCAGGGCAGCGCGCTTGCCGTCCTTGGAGGAGCCGCCGATGGTGAGCAGCGGCGTAAAGGCGGTGCCGATGTGCGCACCCAGGATGATGGGAATGGCCGAGCTGAAGGTGACCAGCCCGGTGCTGGACAGCGCCTGCAGAATGCCCACCGAAGCGGAGGAGGACTGGATGAGCACCGTGACCACCAGGCCCATCAGCACGCCCAGAATGGGGTTGGTCATGGTGACGAACAGGTTTTGGAAGGCGGCGCTCTCCCGCAGGGGAGCCACACCGGTGTCCATCAGGCTCATGCCGGTGAACAGGATGCCGAAGCCCAGCATGATCTGGCCGATGTTCTTTTTCTTGGCGTTGCGCAGGAACACATAAAAAATGCAGCCGATAAACGCCACCACAGGCGCAAACGTCTTGGGCTGGATCAGGGTCAGCCACAGGCTGTCGCCTGAGATATCCGCCATGCGGATGAGCTGGCCGGTGACCGTAGTACCAATGTTTGCACCCATGATCACGCCTACCGACTGCGTAAGGGTCATGATGCCGGAGTTGACCAGGCCGACACAGATCACCACCGTGCCCGCCGAGGACTGAATGACGCCGGTGATCAGGGTGCCGAATATGACACCCTTGATGGTGGAGGAGGTCAGTTTTTGCAGCACGCCCTGCATTTTGCCGCCGGCCAGTTTTTCCAGGCCCGCGCCCATGATGGACATGCCGTACAGAAACAGCGCAATGCCGCCCAACAGAGAGGTAATGTGTGTGATATCCATAACGATACTCCTAAAAAGATGATCTTCCTTTTTGATCCTTGACAGCACACAGCCGCCGGGACGCAATACGCCCTCAGCAGCTGAGTTTGCGGGGTGCCCCCTGCGCGCAGCAGTGTTCCGGGGCAAAACCGCTTTGCTGTTATTATACCATCAAGTGCCCTGCCGCAACAAGGTTTATTTTACAAGAAAATCACTTTTTCTACACATTTTGCCGTTTGTTTGCAGACGTTCTAAAGAAAGTTTGCAAACATTTTACATGCATTTTACATTAGTTGTTTCAAACCTCAGCCGGCCTGCAGTTCCTCCATGGCTTCGCGCACCGTATCCGCCGAAAAGAGGAACACCCCGCTGCCGGAATAAACCTCCACATGGCTGCCCACATAACGCACTTCTACTTCTTTCATCGGTGTTCCCTCCTGCCGTCTGTTTGGTGTGGTTTGCTTTCACTGGCAGGATTATCGCACACAATGCATCCCATAAAGCGGACTTTCAAGCATTTTCAGGGGATTTTTGCGCAAAAAATCCCCCGCGTTGCGGGGTGCGTCCGCAGCGCGGGGGGGTTGGGGTATGAAGATGGCTTGATTTGTTGGGCTGCCGTTACTTGTTCAGCAGCTCGGTGTGGTCGTTGGCAATGATGAGCAGGGTGGGTTCGGCATCTGCGGTATGGCAGAGGTAGAACACATCGCCCTCATTGCACAGGGCCAGCAGGTCGGCCACGGCAAAGCGGCTGACGCGGCCATTGGTCACAAACACAATGGTCTCGGTGCCGTTGGCCTGCAGGTACTGCAGGGTCTCCAGCGTGCCGGTCAGGGTTGCATCGGCCTTTTTGCAGGTGTAGGTGCGCTCACCGTCCGCCTGACGCACGGTGAACAGCAGGTCCCGCAGGATGTTGCCGGGCACCACCACACGCAGCTCGGGGGCTTCGGCGTTGTCGTCATCGTTCTTGCCGGTGGCGGGGATGTCGTAGCCCTTTTCCAGCAGCTTGCCGCAGTCGCCGCACACGGTGTCACCGGTGTAGCCCGGCTCGGTCTCGGTGGGGTCTTTCTTGCCAACCACGGTGGGGGTGTGGCCCTTGGCGGGGATCTCCTCGCCCTTCTTTACCACGTCACCGCACTTGTCGCAGACTTCATCACCGGTGTAACCGGGTTCCTCGCAGGTCGGCTCCTTCTTGCCTTCCACGTGGGTGTTCTCGTGGCTGGTTGCAGGGATCTCTTCCCCCTTCTTAATGGTTGTGCCGCAGTCGTCACACACCGTGTCGCCGGTATAGCCCGGTTCCTTGCAGGTGGGGTCCTTTTTGTTCACGCCCTCGGTCAGGTGCTGGTGGTTGGTTTTGTCAACCGGAATGGTTTCAACAAGGTCATGGCTCTCTTCACCCGGGGCATTCTTGCAGTGCTTTACCTTTTTGCCCTCCGTAGTGCAGGTAGCCGGAATGATCACGTCCCACTCTTCCTCGCCTTCTTCGCGGGTGTAATCGTGGGCATCGGGGTCAACTGCAATCGTTTCCGTCTTGGTTGCATCGCAGTCCTTGCAGGTAAAGGTCATTTCGCCTTTGGCCGCGCAGGTAGGTGCCTTGGTTACTTTGCCTTCGTCCCAGGTATGGTCACTGGCGGTGGGCAAAATCCAGGTTTCGTTGGCATCTTCGCCCTTGGGTTTGATCACCGACACTTTGGTGGTATCTAGGTCGGTCACATCCATGGTATCCTGTTTCTTGTCCGCAGAATTGCCGTTGCCAATTGCAGGTGCACTTCCACCACCCAATGCACCAATAAACGGTGCACCGCTGATGGTCACATTGCCTTTTGTAAATTCCTCACCGCTGCCATATTTTCCGGCACCGCCAATACCGGCAGAATTACCACCGCCAATGGCACCCGTGCCTTCCACCAGTTCCCAAATGCACTTTGCGTTTTTTATGAACTGACCAATTTTGCCGCCCGTGATCTTCACAAAGCCATTTCCGCTTGTGTTTTCGCCAACTGTACCGGAAGAACCGCTGTAGCCATCGCCAATACCGGCGCTCTGGCCACTCTTAGCCCGGATGATCTGGCCACCGGTTACCGTAACCCTGCCAGCTCCGCCAATACCACCATAACCGCCGCCAATGCCTGCACCGCCGCTTTCACTGACTGCATTCACAGTGCCGTTGCTAATGGTCACCGTACCGGTGCCGGTGGTGTCGATTTTAATGGTAGCACTGCCAGCTCCATTACGGGCCCAGTTGCTGCCGCCGCCGATACCGGCACCACCGCCGCCGTTGCTGCCATTGTTTTCCGCCTTTAC
>CAVIXY010000051.1:0-4046 GCA_963646665.1 Bacteroides sp. CAG:545 | reverse complement strand
GCCAGCGCCAATACCTGCAGAACCGACACCGCCAATGGCTTCTTTAATCGTGGCATTTCCCTCAATGGTGATCGTATCCACATCGCCGCCCCAATAACGATTGAAATCTGTCTCGCACATTCCGGCACCGATACCGGCACCGCCGTAAGTTTTGGAAGCACCCTTGGCTGTAACGACCGCATCGCCGCCAATGGTAATGGTGCCCACATTTCCGCCTCGGCCGCTGCCAATTCCGGCGCCGCCATTGTCTTTACTCTCAGCATTGATTTCTCCACCTGTAATGCTGATGTTATCAGCCAATGTGCCAGATTTCCCGGTATAATTGCAACCACTACCGATGCCTGCACCGCCATAGGAACCGCTTGTTGCCGTGATTTTTCCGCCAGTAATGCTGATATTACTTGTTGTATTGGTTGCATCACCATTATCCGAAGAACTGCTTCCGATGCCTGCAGCATAGCCATCGCCAAGCGCTTCCAGACTGCCGCCATCTTTGTCTTCATCCTGGATCGTCAAAGTGCCCGATACTTTCTGGCCGTTTACATACTGGTCGTTTTTCTCCAGTCCAGCACGGTTGGTGCCGCTCTTCAGCACATTCTCACCGTTCAGCTCCAGCGTCACATCGCCGCTTCCTTTGACTTCCATGGCCGCGCTTCCATCTCTATACTGGCTTCCACCACTTACGTCAATGTGCACGTTGTCCAGAATAATTTTCAAGGTTTTCCGCACGCTGCTGGCCACATTGTTGGTGATCTTGATCACCTTATCCACCACGGTGGGGGTCTCTTCCTCGGTGGTTTCCTCTTCAGCCTGCACCGCAGTATCTGCTTCAGCGGCTTCCTGGGTTGCCGCTGCTTCCGGCTGCTGTTCTGCCGGTGTTTCAGCAGTTTCATCCGCAATTTCCTGTTCAGCGGGCGCAGTTTCCCCGTCTACCGTTTCTTCGGGCTGCCCGGCATCCTCGGCAGGGGTCTCGTCCTCAGCGGCAGGCTCGGCGTCCTCGTCTGCAGTTTCTTCGGTGTCGTCCGTCTCTTCGGCGGCTTCGTCCGGGGTCTCCTCGGTGTCGGTTTTCTCTACGGTTTCTTCCGTTTCGGGTTCCTCTGCAGCTTCTTCGGTCTCTTCCGGTTTAGCGGCATCTTCCGCAGGAGTTTCCTCTTCAGCGGCAAATGCTTCTTCCGGCTGCTCTTCCTCGGCAGACTCTTCCGGCTCTGCTTCGGCTTCCTCGGGCTGTTCCTCGGCAACCGCTTCCGGTTCCGCTTCCGGCTTCTCGGCGGGGGTCTCTTCCGCAGCCTCTTCCACCGGCTCTTCTTCCTCGGGTTCCTCTTCCACAGGGGTCACTTCGGTTTCGCCAATGGTAGTTTCGGCCGTGGTCGCGGTATTCTTTTCCTTGTCCTCGCCTTTTCCACCTTTAATGATGATCTCGTCATCCCAGTCCGTGTATTCCTTGCCTTCGTGCTTCACGGTCACACTGCCGTCCTCATTGGCAATGATCTCAATATCTGTGCTCTCATTGCCCAGGTAGTAGGTGCCCGCAAATGCCGGGGCCGCAATGGACGACACAATAGACATGATGGCTGCAGTAGAAAGTACCCGCAGACCAAGCGGATTTTTCTTCTTCATGGCGTTTCTCCTCCTTGGGGGCGCACACCGGCCCCCGGTTCCCGCGCACCTGCCTGCAAAAAGGGGCCGCCCCTGCGTGCAACAGAAGCGGCCCCACCCTGCGAACCAAAACCCTTGCCGCACCGCCAACCCCTGGCGTGCGGCGCATTTTTTGTGCAGCTGGCTGCCATGTTACAGGCCCTGTAGCTTTGCGTCCCAGCTTTTCAGCTGGTTTGCCCAATGTGCAAGTGCGCGGTGATTTTTATTATTTACAGTATACCCCCCTCCTCCTATTTATTTGCAAAGGGGTTTTGGCAAAAAAGTTTATTTTTGTATAGTGCAATAAAACCGCAACGCCGCGTTTGTGGAAGGTGACGAAGAAAAACCACTGAAAAGGCTTCCCCCGAGAGGGTGAACCCTCTCAGGCGCTGCTTATCCACACCCTCATCCGGCTCGCAAGCTCGCCACCTTCCCCCGGCTGGGGGAAGGCTTTGCGCCTTCTCCGTCTGCTTCCGCTCCCAAAGAGCGCAGAAGGCTTCACCCCTTGGGGGGAAGCTGGATTGACGCGAAGCGGCAAGACTGATGAGGGGAAATCATCTTCTGCTTCCGCCCCCGGGGAAGGCTTGCGGCACAACAAAAAAGCCCCCTCAAGTGAGGGGGCCGGGCTTCGGTCGGGTTCAGTGCACGCCGGCAAACTCCGGCTGGCGGGGGGCGGGTTTGGTCTGCTTTTCCGCCGTGCGGGATTTATCGTAGCAATAGCGGATGATGGCCTGCCGCCGCACAATGCCAATAAAAATGCCGCGGTCATCCACCACGGGCACAAAGTTCTGGTTCATGGCGGCTTCGATCAGCTGGTCCATGCTGGTGGTCACGGTTACGGCCTTATAGTCCCGCTTGTGCGGAAAGGCCGAAATGGGCACGTCCTCGGCGGCTTCCAGGTCCAGCCCGTGGAACTTTTTCAGGCCCCACAGGATATCGCCCTCGGTCAGGGTGCCCACGTACTCGCCCCGGCGGTTGAGCACCGGAATGGACGCATAGCGGTTGTTTTCCCACTTTTCCAACGTCTGCCGGAGGGTGAAATCATCGTACACATACATCAGGTCCTGCTTGGGGGAAAGGAAAAACAAGATATTCATGACAACAGCTCCTAAATAATGCAACGCACAGTGTCCATTCCGCACACAAGGCCCTGTGCTGCAGCCTTTTTCTGTCGGTTCCATTTTAGCACTTTTTCCTAGTCAGAGAAAGGTTTTTGTTTCATCTTTTATAATTTTTTAACAGATTGTTCCGTTTCTTTTGTCATACTTCCGGTTTTGATGGGCAGCCCGCCTTTTATCTTGCCGCACCCCGCGCGCAAAAAAGCCCGAACCCTGCACCCCCTGCGCACACAAATGTGTGCAAAAAATGCCGCACCCAACAATTTGAACTGTACAACGGCGCACCAAAGTTGTATAATAGAGTGGGTGTTTCTCGGTGCACTGGCAGTTTTTGCCGCACCGCGCCCCAAGCCTTGCATGTTTTTTGAAATGATAACATAAAGGAGCAGAGCGACTATGATCACTTCCCGTTTCCCTTTGGGGGATGTCAGCTTTACCGCCGGGTATTTTTCTACCCTCGTGGGTGAGGCCGCCAAACACTGCTACGGCGTTGCCGCCATGGCACCCCGTGACATGACCGATGCCGTGCGCAGCCTGGTGCACGGTTCTGATTATTCCGAAAAAGGCGTGCGCGTAACACAGGAGGATGGCCGTCTCGTGATCGAGCTGCACATTGCCGTGAGCTACGGGCTGAACATTTCCACGGCCGCACGCAGCATTTCGCACCGCGTCAAGGACGAGGTGGAGCAGGCCACCGGCCTGAAAGTTGCCCGCGTGGTCGTCTCGGTCGATGACGTTATCGCCTGATGGCACAGCCTGCCCGGGGTTCCGGGAAAAGATTTAAGGAGTAAAAGACAATGATTTCTGGTAAGATCCTGCGCGACGCGATCATTTCCGGCGCGAATAATATCAACAACCAGCGTTCCCGCGTGGACGAGCTGAACGTTTTCCCGGTTCCCGACGGCGATACCGGCACCAACATGGGTATGACCGTGGGTGCTTCCGTCCGTGAGCTGCAGGCTCTGGACGACAGCTGCACCGTGGGCGAAGCCGCCAAGACCGCTGCTTCCGCCATGCTGCGCGGCGCACGCGGCAACTCCGGCGTTATCACCAGCCTGCTGTTCCGCGGCTTCTCCAAGGCCCTGGAGGGCAAGAAGGAAGCGGACGCAGCCGACATCGTTCTGGCCCTGCAGAAGGGCGTGGAGGGTGCCTACAAGGCCGTGATGAAGCCCACCGAGGGCACCATCCTGACCGTGGCCCGCGTGGCCAGCGAAGAAGCCGCTGCCTGCGGTGCCGCAGACGTGCCCGCCCTGTGGGACGTGGTGATGACTGCCGGCCAGAAGGCTCTGGACG
>CAVIXY010000050.1:0-15129 GCA_963646665.1 Bacteroides sp. CAG:545 | reverse complement strand
CGCAGTCAAAGTGGCGGTCCGGGTAAGCCTTGCGGAACATGCCGGTCTTGGTGGCGGCAGCCAGGTCGGCGTCCAGCACCACCAGGTTGTCATGGCCCTCGGCGGCCAGTTCCTTCAGGGTGTTGCCGTAGCTTTCACGGGTAGCAATTTTTTTCACGTCTGCCATCTTACTTGTCCTCCTGTTCCAGCGCGGCATATGCGGCGTTCAGTTCCTCGATTGCGATCTTGTATTCGTCATCGTTGGGGCCTTTGCCGTGCCAGTCCACGGAGTTGGTCATATAGGAAACGCCCTTGCCCTTGGTGGTATCCAGAATGATGCAGGTGGGCTTTTCGGTCTCGGCGTGGAAGGCCTGCATGGCGGCTTCGATCTGATCAAAGTCGTGGCCGTTGATGGTCACCACATTGAAGTTGAAGGCCTTGAGCTTGTCCTCCAGCGGGGCGCTGTTCATCACCGTCTCGGTGGTGCCGTCGATCTGCAGGTGGTTGCGGTCCAGCATCACGCACAGGTTGGAAAGGCCGTAGTGGGCGGCAAACATAAAGGCCTCCCAGCATTCGCCCTCTTCCACCTCACCATCGCCCACAATGGCAAACACGTTCACCGGCATGTTGCCGTGCTTGGCACCCAGTGCCATGCCGCAGGCGGCGGAAATGCCCTGGCCCAGGCTGCCGGTGGACATATCCACGCCCGGGGTCTCGTTCATGTTGGGATGACCCTGCAGGTAGCTGCCGATCTTGCGCAGCGTCTTGAGGTCCTCCACCGGGAAGAACCCGCGCTCGGCCAAGGCGGCGTACAGGGCCGGAGCGGCATGGCCCTTGGACAGCACCAGGCGGTCGCGGTCAGCCTTTTTGGGGTCCTTGGGGTCAATGTTCATTTCCACGAAGTAGAGGTAGCTCAGCACTTCGGCAATGTCCAGGCTGCCGCCCGGATGGCCGCACTTGGCGCTGTGGGTGCCCTCGATCACGCCCATGCGGATGTGACAGGCGTGCTTTGCCAGGGTAAGTTTTTCTGCATTTGTCATGATGGTCCTCCCGTATGAACCTCAGAATTGCATGAATTCAAAAAAGCTTCTCGTCAGCGCCGCCCGGTTTGCCGGCTGCAGCGCGCTCTTTTTCAAGTTTATATTAGCTATTCTGTGCAAAAAGGTCAAGCTTCTTCCCCCAAAATGTACATTGCCGGGCAAAATGCCGTGGAAATGTGCCGCTTTTTGTGGAAATTGCAGGGCCGGGCCGGGTGCTTGACAGCCGCCGGGGCGTTTGCTATACTTTTACCAAAATCCGGCACGAAGCCGGGTGTGCGGGCCGAAGCCCGTTTTTGTCCGCCGCACGGGCCGTTTGCCCGGTGCGGAAACCGGCGGAAGCCCCTGCAGGGTGTTCCCGCACATTTTCATTTTTCAAAAGACGCCACGAAGGGGTCTGTTCCCGGTACGAATGCCAGGAGCAGACCCCTTTTTTGTGTGTCAGAGGAGGATTTTTTATGCAGACCAAAACCCGTTCTTCCGCACAGCAGATCGTGCTGGCGGCCCTGTTTTTAGCACTGGCCTTTGTGCTGCCCATGGTCACCGGCCATGTGCCCCAGGTGGGCAACATGCTGTGCCCGATGCACTTTCCCATTCTGCTGTGCGGCTTTGTGCTGGGCGGCCCCTGGGGCCTGGCGGTAGGATTCATCGCCCCGCTGCTGCGCTCGGTGCTGTTCGGGATGCCGCCCATGTTCCCCATTGCCATTTCCATGGCCTTTGAGCTGGCTGCCTACGGCTTTGTGTCCGGCGTGCTCTGGCGCAAGGCCAAGCAGCACACCCTGCCCATGATGTATGCCGTCCTGGTGTCCGCCATGGTGGCGGGCCGCTTGGTGTGGGGTGCCGTGCGCTTTGTGCTGGCCGGCCTGACCGGTTCCAGCTTCCCGTTCAGCGCCTTCCTGTCCGGTGCTCTGCTCACCGCCGTGCCGGGCATCATCGCCCAGCTCATCTTCATCCCGCTGATCCTGGTGGCTTTGCAGAAGGCAAAGTTCATTGACTGAAAAACGCAGAAAAGGGGCCGGTGCATGTGCACCGACCCCTTTTGTTATGCAGTTTTTACTTCCGCAGGAACTCCGGCAGGGCCTTGCCCTCCTTAAGCCACTGGTGATACTCGGCGGTGGCGGCAAATTCCACGTCACCGGCAGAGTTCAGAGCGGTTTCCACAGAGTCCTGCACCACGCCGATGATAAAGCCAACGCCCACCATCTGCATGGCCACATCGTTGGAGATGCCGAACAGGGAGCAGGCCATGGGGATCAGCAGCAGGGAGCCGCCGGCCACGCCGGAAGCACCGCAGGCACCCAGAGCGCTCATGACGCTCAGCACGATGGCGGCAGGCAGGGACACCTGAATGCCCAGGGTGTTGGCGGCTGCCAGGGTCATGATAGTAATGGTGATGGCGGCACCGTCCATGTTGATGGTGGCGCCCAGCGGGATGGACACGGAATACATATCCTTATCCAGGCCCAGCTTTTCACACAGGGCCATGTTCACGGGGATGTTGGCGGCGGAGCTGCGGGTGAAGAAGGCGGTCAGGCCGGACTCCTTCAGGCAGCGGAACACCAGCGGATACGGATTGCAATGCAGATACAGGAAGATGATAAAGGGCGAAACGATCAGGGCCATGAACAACATGGTGCCCACCAGCAGGGCCAGCAGCTTGCCGTACTGGGTAAAGATGGCCAGGCCGTTGCCGGACACATTGGTATACACTAGGCCCATGATGCCGAAGGGAGCCAGATTGATGATCCAGCGCACGATCTGCGAAACGGCGTCTGCCGTGTTGGCCATAAAGGTTTTGGTGGTCTCCGAGCCGATGCCCTTCATGGCAACGCCGAACATGCAGGCCCAGAACAGAATGCCGATGTAGTTGCCGCTCATAATGGCACTGACCGGGTTTGCCACAAAGTTGGTCAGCAGGGTGCTCATCACTTCGCCCAGGCCCTGGGGCACCACGTCCGACTGAGCCGCATCGGCCAGAACGACCTTGACCGGGAACAGAAAGCTGGTGATGGCCGCAATGGCTGCCGCCAGGAAGGTGGTGAGCATGTACAGCCAGATCACGGTGCCAAAGCGGCGGTCCAGCCGGGAGGAACCCTGTGCCAGAGCGCTGGCCACGATCACGAACACCAGCACCGGGGCAATGCCCTTCAGGGCACCCACAAACAGGTTGCCGAATTCTGCCACCCAGCCTGCGCCCGGGGCCACCACGGCCAGCACTGCGCCGATGATCAGACCGGCCAGAATGCGCAGGATCAGGCTTACGCTGTTGTACTTTGCAGCAACTGCCTTAAAGCCTTTCATATCAATAACGCTCCTCTAGTTTGTACGCGCATGGCGTACAATTCTTTTTTGTCTCTTTCCCAAGGACAGGTGTTATTATAGCACACACGGTCAAAAAGTCAAACAGTTTGCAGCATTTTCGGCTTTTTTGTTTTTCGGGCGGCTTTTGGGCCGGGTGAAACTGCCCTGTTTCGTGATTCTGCTGTGCGTGTATCAAGAACAGTTTTTGCAATATGCCAAAAAAATCCCGGCGGGTGCCGCTTGGCAGCCCTGCCGGGAGAAACGTTTTTATATCGTGCGGCCCGTTCCGCCGCCGGGTCAGCTCACATAGCTGTCCGTCACGCTCAGGATGTTGGCGCTGCCTTCCAGGCTCTGATAGACCGTCACCACAGCATAGTGCATCTCGGCCCCGGGGTACACCGTAGTGGCCTCGCACAGGATGCGGTAGTTGGTGCCTGCCACCACCTGCTCGCTCAGCAGGGCCACCGGCACATACTCCACGCCAACAAAGCCTTCGGTGGCCTGTTCAAAGGCCGCCTGGGCCTCCTCGGTCATCACAGGGGAATCCGCCGCCTGCCAGGCACCCACGGCCCCCGGCTCAACGTCCAGGTCGGTCCGGCACAGCGGGTCGCCGATGTCCAGGATCTCCGCCCCGCCCAGCAGGGTGCCGCGCAGGGTGACCACCACATACGCTTCCTGTGCGCCCGGGTAGCAGCCAGTGCTCCGGCACAGCACCCGGTACTCGGTGCCCTTTGCGGTGCGGCGGGCAGCCAGCAGGGCTTCCGGGGTGTAGCTTGCACCTTCCAGCCCTTCAAAGGCTTTGTCGAACACGGCCTTCACCCTGCGGGTGAGGGTGGGGTTTTCGACGCGCTTCCAGCTGCCGGAAATGCAGTTTTCTTCGCTGACCGCTGCCGGGGCCGTTTCGTCTGTTGTATTGGCAGAAGCCGCAAAGGCCTGCACCGCGCCGCCTGCCAGCATGGAAGCGGCCAGCACGGCAGCCAGCCCCAGGGAAATTGCTTTTTTCATATCGCATCGCTCCTTCTGATGGGTGTGAACCCGGAAATTTTTTCCTTCTGTCCGAAATACGATGCAGGCGGGGGAAAGATTGCAGGGGCAATGAAAAAAGCTCCCCCAAAAAGGAGGAGCCTGCATCGCAGCGCAATGAAAAACCTTATTCTCCCAGCGGCTGGGTCAGTGCCATGCGCTGGTAGGCAATGCGGGGGCTGCCGTCTGCCACATGGATGATGCCGCACCGGGTAAAGCCGTTCTTTTCCAGCAGGTGCTGCATGATCTTGTTATCGGCGTGGGTATCGGCCCGCAGGCTCTCGCAGTGCTCCAGGCACCACTCGATGACGGCCGAAGCCACCCCCTTGCGCTTGCCCGCCGAAGCCAGGCGGTGAATGGTGCCGTAGGGCAGGGTATCGTTCAGCCATGCGCCGTTTTCAATGACCCTGTAGGTGGGGTCCGCCCCCAGAATAAACGCAAACACCGCCTCCAGCTCTCCGTTCACCACATACACAAACAGCCGGTTGGAATCAATATCCTCTTCCAGCATTTCCTGCGGGGGGTAGCTGTCACCCCACTGGGTGGGGTTGCCCGAATCTGCCATGGCCTGCCGGGCATGGGCATAGATTTTCAGAATCCGGTCCAGATCGGACCGCACCGCTCCACGAAACATTCTTTGTGACACCCTCTTTTTATCCTGCCGGTGCGCAGCCGCACGGCGTTCCATAATGAGCCTATTATACTACATCCTGCCAGAAAACGCCAGTTTTTTGTGCCAGAATTGTGCCAAACGGCAAAAAGCAGGGCGCTGCGCAGTTTTTGCGCGGTGCCCTGCCGGGGGTGCGGGTTTTCAGGCGGTGGTGCGGGTGCGGCCCGCGCGTACCTGGCGGTACTCGCGGGGGCTGAGGCCGTAGCGCTCGTGGAATAGGCGGTAAAAATAACTGGTGTTCTCGTAGCCCACCATGCTGATGATCTGCTGAATGTTCATGTCGCTGCGGCGCAGCAGGCGGGCTGCCAGCTCCATGCGGTGCTTCTGCAGCAGTTCCTTGTAGGTGCGGCCGGTCTGGGCGCGCACGCACTCGCTGACATAAGCCAGCGACACACCATAGGCGCGTGCCACATTGGACAGGCTTGCTTCGCGGTAATTCTGGGTGATCTCCTGTAATGCTGCCTGCACCAGCGCTTCGCGGTCCACCGTTTCGGCGCGGGTGTCCAGGGCAAATCGTTTCAACTGTGCCATCCGGGTTTCCTCCGTAGTAAAGGTGCGGCGGGCGGGGACAAGGGGAGAAGCCGGGCGCCCGCCGCACAAAAACTTCCGGGCTTTTGTGCCCTTACACTCTTCATACGAATTACCGTCCCACAAAATTGCAAAAAACTTAAAAATTTTTACAATTTTTTTGCGCAGGAAAAGGCTGCCGGAAGGGAACACCCCGCCGACAGCCTTTTCAGGAGAAATAGAGAAAACACGAGACCTCAGAAAGTGAGGTGAGAGAAAGACCGGGAAACGGCTTCCCCCTCGGGGGGAGCTGGCGAGCATATGCGAGACTGAGAGGGCGAGCTCGTTCATCTCAGAACATATTCTCGTTCTTATAGCGGCCGGTGCGCACAAACTGCACCCACTCGGCCACATTTACGGCGTGGTCGCCGATGCGCTCCAGATACTTGATCACCATCAGCAGGTCCAGTGCCGCGTCCACCCGGCCCGGGTTGGCGGCGATCTCCTGCGCCAACGTGTGCTTGATGGCGTTGAAGTCAAAGTCCACGGCATCGTCCGCCGCGATCACCCGGCGGGCCGCCGTTTCGTCCTCTGCGGTCAGGGCCGCCAGGGCGTCCAGGATCATCTGGTGGGCCTTCTGGCCCATGGCAATGGCCTGGCTCACGGCGGGGTCGCCTTCTTTGCGCACCGCAACCAGGTGCGGCACGATCTCGGCGATGTCTGCCGCATGGTCGCCAATGCGCTCAATGTCGGTAACCACCTTCATGGCGGTGGAAATGCGGCGCAGGTCGCCTGCCACCGGCTGCTGGCGCAGCAAAAGGGTCATGCAGCGGTGCTCGATCTCCCGCTCCATATTGTTGATGCGGCTGTCGCCCTTCACAATGCCCTGCGCGGCATCGGCATCGGCGGTGCACAGGGCTTCCAGCGCGGCCTCCACGGCATCGGCAGAGCTTTTGCCCATCTCCACCAGGGCAGCCTTGAGGGTCTCCAGGTCGCTGTCGTACTGTTTGCGGATGCTCATTGATTTTGTTCCTCCTCGTATCAACCGAACCGGCCGGAGATGTAGTCCTCAGTGCGCTTATCCTCCGGTGCACTGAAGATCTGTGCCGTGGGGCCGACTTCCACCAGCTCGCCCAGCAGGAAGAAGGCCGTGCGGTCGCTGATGCGGGTCGCCTGCTGCATGTTGTGGGTGACGATGACCACGGTGTAGTTCTTTTTCAGCTCGCTCATCAGCTCTTCCACCTTCATGGTGGAACCGGGGTCCAGGGCGCTGGTGGGTTCGTCCATCAGCAGCACTTCGGGCTTCACAGCCAGAGCGCGGGCAATGCACAGGCGCTGCTGCTGGCCGCCGGAAAGGCCCAGCGCGCTCTTTTTCAGGCGGTCCTTCACCTCGTCCCACAGGGCAGCGCCCCGCAGAGAGCTTTCCACCAGCTCGTCCAGCTCCGCCTTATTGCGCACGCCGTGGAGCTTGGGGCCGTAGGTGATGTTGTCGTAAATGCTCATGGGGAAGGGGTTTGCCTTCTGGAACACCATGCCCACGCGGCGGCGCAGGTCGGTCAGCTCCATGTCCCGGGCAAAGATATCCTGCCCCTTGAGCCGCACATCGCCCTCGATGCGCACGCCCGGCACCAGGTCGTTCATGCGGTTGAGGGTTTTCAGAAAGGTGGATTTGCCGCAGCCGGAGGGGCCGATCAGGGCCGTGATCTCCCGTTCGCCCACATCCAGCGAGATATTTTTCAGCGCTTTGAAATCGCCGTACCAAAGGTTCAGGTTCTTTGCCGAGATAACCGGCATGGTCGTGTTTTCCATAGAGCACCTCAATGTTGATATCGCCCTCAAAAGGGGCATCGGAAGCCTTCCCCCGAGGGGAAAGACTCCCCCGGCCGGGGGAGGTGGCACGCAGTGCCAGAAGGGGGACAGGCTTATTTTACTGCTTCTGTTTCAGCTTGGTCTTTGCCAGCCGGGCCGCCAGGTTGATGATCAGTACCAGCACCAGCAGCACTGCGCCGATGGCCCATGCGGAGGCAAAGTCGCCGTCCTCAAAGGCGCGCAGGTACAGCAGCACCGACAGGGTGGCACCGTTGGAGGTATAGGCCTTGAACACGCTCTTGGCGATCACTTCCGCCGCACCGGCGGTGAACAGCAGGGCGGCGCTTTCGCCCACGATGCGGCCCACGGCCAGGATACAGCCAGTGACAATGCCGTCAATGCTGCAGGGCAGCACGATGGTGCGGATGATGTGCCACTTGCCCGCACCCAGGCCCAGTGCGCCCTCCCGGTAGCCCTGGGGCACCGTTTTCAGGGATTCCTGGGTGGTGCGGATGATGGTGGGCAGGTTCATGACCACCAGCGTCAGACTGCCGGAGAGCAGGCAGGTCTGGAAGCCCAGCGCCTGGCTGAACACCAGCATACCCACCAGGCCGTAAATGATGCTGGGGATGCCCGCCAGCGTTTCGTTGGTGAACTCGATGATCTCAATGAGCCTGCGGTTGGAGGCGTACTCGGTCAGGTAGACCGCCGCGCCCACACCCAGGGGCAATACGATCAGTAATGTCAGCAGAATGACATACAGCGTGTTGAGGATGGCGGGCAGAATGCCGTCCGTGCCCTTGAGCACGCTGGCGGTGGTGGTAAGAAAGTTCCAGCTGATGTGGGGCACACCGCGCACCAGCACCATACCGATGATGCCCGCCACCAGCGCCATCACCAGCAGAGCCGCCGCCCAGACCAGCACCGTCATTACACGGTTCCAGGCCCGGCGGGAAGGGGAAAAGCCTTTATTCATCGCGGCTGCCTCCCTTCAACACCACGTTCAGCACCACGTTGATAATCATAATGAATACAAACAGCACCAGTGCAATGCTGAACAGCGCCTGCCGCTGCAGGCCGCCGGCATAGCTCATTTCCTTGGCAATGGCCGTAGTCAGGAAGGTGACGCTGCGGAACACGCTGTCCGGCATGTTGGGGCTGTTGCCGGCCACCATCATCACGGCCATGGCTTCGCCGATGGCGCGGCCGATGCCCAGCACAATACCGGCCGCAATGCCGCTTTTGGCGGCGGGCAGGCTGATCTTGAACCAGGTCTCGGTGTCGGTGGCCCCCAGGGCCAGGCTGCCCTGCTCATACTCCGGCGGCACGGCGTTCAGCGCCGTGACCGACACGGACACGATGCTGGGCAGGATCATGATGGACAGCACCACAATGGCCGACAGCAGGCAGGCACCGGAGGCCTTACCGAAGGTCTTTGCCACGGCGGGCACCAGCACCTGCATACCCAGCAGGCCGAACACCACGCTGGGGATGCCGCTCAGAAGCTCGATGGCGGTAACCACCACGGTGCGCACCTTCGGGCCGGCCGCCTTGGAAAGGAACACCGCCGTGAGCAGGCCGATGGGCACGCCGATGATGGTGGCCCCCAGGGTGCCGTACACACTGGACAGGATAAAGGGCAGAATGCCGAATTTCGGGTCTGCCGCCGTGGACGCCCACTCGGTGCCCAGCAGAAACTGGAACAGACCGATCTTGTGGATGGCCGGCACGCCGCTGATCACCATGTACACGGTGATCAGCACCACGCAGCCCACGGCCAGCATTCCGCACAGGAAGAACACCGCGTTCATCACGGCTTCCAGCCACTCAGCCGGGGTGCGGGGCAGCTGCACTTTGCGGAGAAAAGAGGAATGTTTACTCATAGTTCAGCCTTTCGCAAAACCGCGCCGGCCCACTCCGTTCTGGGGTGCAGGCCGGCGCGGCGGAATGGTTCTTCAGAATAAGTTTTTTACTCGTTCACGGGCACGGCACCGGCGGCACGGATGAGATCTGCAGCGTCCTTGCTGGTGGCAAAGTCCACAAAGGCCTGTGCCTGCTCGGACAGGGTCACGCTCTTGTTGGTCACGAACACGAAGGGGCGCTGGATCTTGTAGGTGCCGTCCTTCACGGTGTCCTCGCTGCACTCCACACCTTCCACGGTAACCATGGCAACAGTGTCGCCCACAGCAGACAGGGAAGCGTAGCCGATGGCCAGAGGGTTGGCTTCCACTGCGCTGATCACAGCGCCGGTGGCGGTCAGCTCCTGGGCGTACTTGCAGCTGTCCTTCACGTCCACAATGCTCTCAAAGCCATCGCGGGTGCCGGAACCGGCCTCGCGGCCGATCAGCACGATCTCGCCATCGTCACCGCCCACTTCAGACCAGTTGGTGATCTCGCCGGTGAACATCTGCTTGAGCTGATCCACGGTCAGGTCGGCCACCTTGCTGTCCTTGTTCACAATGATGGCAATGCCGTCCAGAGCAATGGTGGTGCCGTCCACATCGTTCTTCTCGTCATCCTTCAGGGCGCGGGAAGAAAGGCCGATGTCCAGGGTCTTGTCGGTGGCACCGGTGATGCCTGCACCGGAACCGGTGGGGTCATAGCTGACGGTCACGCCCGGCTCCACCTCGGCAAAGCCTTCGGTCAGGGCGGCAATGACGTTCTTCATGGAAGTGGAACCGCCGGTGGCCACGTTGCCGCTCAGGGTGCCGGCGGCATTGCTCTCAGCAGCGGAAGAAGCGGTGGATGCAGCGGCAGAAGATGCCACGGTGGAAGAAGCAGAACCGCCGCAGGCAGTCAGGGCAGCGGCAGCAGCCACAGCACCACAGGCGGTCAGGAACGAACGGCGCGTAATCTTTTTCATAATATTTCTCCTCCGGATTCAGCCGGGCACCGGCCCGGTGTCTCGTGTTGTTGTTTCTCTTGGAACGGCTTTATTGTAGCGCATCCGCCCGCCCGCTGCGACCAGCCCCGTGCAAAATGGAGGTAAATCTTTGGTGCGCCCCCGCCGCCTTTGCAAAGCCCGTGTAAAGCCGGGGTGAAAACCCTGCACCCGGATTTTACATCTTCCGTCCGAATGCCGGAAAAGACCCTTTTCCGCTGTGCAGAACGCAAAAAGCCGCCGGGCACACTCCCGAAGGAATGCGCCCGGCGGCCTGTATTTTTGGTTTTGGTTATACGGCCTTTACCGAAACGGTTCCGGCACTGGTCAGCGAAAATTCTGCGCTGCGGCCCTGCAGGGTCACCTTCATGCAGAAGGCCGTGCCCTGTTTGAATGCCGTGTGGGCATCGCTGGACACCTCAAACCGCGGGGTGTAGGTCTTGCTCCCGGCCAGCGGCAGGTCTGCTGCGGCGATCAGCGTGCCGCCGCTCTGCAGCTTGGTTTTTTCTTCCCCGATGGAAGCCGAGAACACATCCCGGAAGTACGCACCGGAAAAGCCATTGCCCTTGTATTTGATCTTCACGTTCGGCTGGAACACATAGCTGTGGCCGTCCTGGCCCACAACCTCCGAGCCTTTGATGGTCATGTCCGGCGTTACGGTAACCTCAAACTCGCCCAGCCCGATCACTGCGGCGTTCACTGCATCATTGCCGCTGCAGCCGGTGAGCACACCGGACACCGAAACCGCCAGTGCGGCGGCGGCAGCCGTTTTCAGAAACATGCGGCGGTCCATTTTCATTGCCATAAACAGCCCTCCCTCAGAATGGATGGAATCTCTGGCATAAGGGTACCATATTCTTCCGGTTTGTCAACCAAAAAGGCGGATCGTGCAAAAATTTCACACAGACCGCTCAGGCGTACCGGCTGCCGTCCGGGGCGTAGAACTGCACATATTTGCGCCACTGGCTCTCGCTGATGGTGCGCTTGTAGCAGTTGACCAGTTCTTCCAGCACATCGGTGTCGCTCAGCGCGGCGGCACCGGGGCAGGGCAGCACCAGAATGCGGAACCAGGCGTCAAACAGGTGCTCGTAATAGCCGGTGTCCCTGGCCCCGCACCGGGCGTAAAAGCCCAGGCGGCGCACGGCCATGGCTTCGTCCTCGGCCTTGTCCGGCAGTTCAGCCTCAATGATAATGGCCTGCGCGCCGTTCTCGTACTGCGGCAGCTGGGCCAGCAGCTCAGCACCCAGGCCGGCGGCCCGGTATGCGGGCAGCACTGCAAAATAATCCAGCTGGCTCACCCTGCTGCCTGCCGGGCGCACCATAAGCAGGTATGCCGCCAGCTTGTCCCCGTCAAACACGCCCCAGGTGTGGGCCAGGCCCTCGGCCTCGCTGGTCAGGATCATGCTCAGGGGTTTCAGCTCCCCGGCAGGGAAATCGCGGCGCATCTCGTTCAGATACACGTCCGTCAGTTCGCGGGCGGTCAGCAGCCGCCAGGTATAGGGTTTGCTCATGGTATGCTCCTCTCCCGGGCGGCACCGTTCCGCCCTGTTGGCCGCGCAGATGCAAAAAAGGCCGCCGGGCGCGGCCTTTCTGCCCGTTTTCCGGCGGCGTTTTTCCGTTTGTTACAGCAGCTTTTTCAGGGCATCGTACACCGGCTGCGCACTGCCCACCGTTACCTGGCAGACATTCTTGCTGGGGCGCACCACCCCGGCGGCACCGGCGGCCTTGACCGCCGCTTCGTTTACCTGGGTGTAGCTTTTTACTTCAAAGCGCAGGCGGGTGGTGCAGTGGTCCACGCCCGCCACGTTTTCGCTGCCGCCCACAGCGGCCAGAAGCTCCTGCGCAAGCTGCGCGCTGTTTGCTGCCGTCTCGGTGCTCTGTGCCGCGCCGCCCTGCTTGCGGCTGCGCGAAACCACCACAAAGACCACCACTGCCGCCACGATCACCAGCAGCGCGATCACCCAATATTCCGTCATAGCTTGTCTGCCTCCTTATGATGCATCGTACCTGTGGGCAGGGCCGCACCTGGGCGGCGGCTGCCTTCTGTAAAGAATACTAACATACTTTTTGGAAAAAAGAAAGTCCATCTGCCGTTTTTTGTTCCCCGCAGGCGTACAGAGGGCTTGCATCCCCGGCGGGAATCGGGTACTATACTACTAGAATACAAAACCTTGAAGGAGGGTTTTTCCATGGAATGGACCGACATCCGCCTGACCGTGGCCAAAGCAGACGCCGACAACGCCGAAGCCGTGGCCACCATGATCGCCGAGGGCGGCATTTATATTGAAGATTACAGCGACATTGAGCAGCAGGTGGCCGAGATCGCCCATGTGGACCTGATCGAGCAGGAGCTGCTGGACAAGCCCCGGGACCAGGTGATCATCCACATGTATCTGGAGCCGGGCGCTTCCCCCGTGGAAACGCTGGCGCTCATTCAGGCCCGCATGGAAGCCGCCGGCATTGCCTACACGGTGGAGACCGAGGGCGTGGAGCAGGAGGACTGGCAGAACGGCTGGCGCAAGTATTATCACCCGCTGGAGATCGGCAAGCGGCTGGCCGTGGTGCCCTCCTGGCAGGAATACGACACCGACCGCGTGAAGCTGGTGCTGGACCCCGGCCTTGCCTTTGGCACCGGCGGCCACGAGACCACCAGCCTGTGCATGGAAGCCCTGGACGAACGGGTCAAAGGCGGCGAGCGGGTGCTGGACATCGGCACCGGCAGCGGCATCCTTGCCATTGCGGCCCTCAAGCTGGGGGCTGCCGTGGCCGAAGGCGTGGACATTGACCCCGTGGCCGTGCGCACCGCCGGCGAGAACGCCGCGCTGAACGGCGTGCAGGACAAGCTGACCGTGCTGGTGGGCGACCTTTCGGACAAGGCCAGCGGCCAGTATGACATCATCACCGCCAACATTGTGGCCAACGCCATTCTCAGCCTGGCCCCCGCCGTGCCCGGCCTGATGGCCGAAGGTGCCACTTTTATTGCCAGCGGCATCATTGACACCCGCAAGGACGAAGTGATCGCCGGGCTGGAAAAAGCCGGCCTTGCCGTTGTGGAAGTCAAGGAGAAGCGCGGCTGGGAATGTATTATTTGTAAAAAAGCGTAAGAAAAGGCTTCCCCCTCGAGGGAAGGCTTTTTCAGGAGGTTTTATGCCGCACCGTTATTTTACCACCGAGATCTCCGGCGGCACCGCCACCCTGCGGGGGGCGGATGCCCACCACCTGGCCCGCGTGATGCGCGCAAAACTGGGGGACACCGTCATTTTGTGTGACGGCAACGCCGTGGAGTACACTGCATCCATCACCGGCTTTGGGGATGACTGCGTGGAGTTTGCCGTGGAGCCGGGTTACCCCAGCGCTGCCGAACCCAGCGTGGAGGTCACCCTGCTGGCGGGCTACCCCAAGCAGGACAAGCTGGAGCAGATCATCAAGCACGGCGTGGAGCTGGGTGCCGCCCATGTGGTGCCCTTTTTCAGCCGGTACTGCGTGGCCGCACCCAAAAAAGAGGAACAGAAAAACGAGCGCTACAACCGCATTGCGCTGGAAGCCGCCAAGCAGTGCGGCCGGGGCGTGCTGCCGGATGTGGCCCTGCCGCTGGCAAACTTCGGGGCCGTGTGCCGCACCTTTGCCCAGTACGATCTGGTGCTGTTCTGCTACGAGTGCGGCGGCGCCCCCCTGCGCCAGCTGCTGGCGGCCGCACAGCCCGCCGAGGGCAAAAAGCTGAAGCTTGCCATTGTGACCGGTGCCGAGGGCGGCTTTGCCCCCGAGGAAGCCGAAATGGCCGCCAAAGCCGGGGCAAAAGCCGTGGGCCTTGGCCCCCGCATCCTGCGGTGCGAGACCGCCCCGCTGGCGGTGCTTGCCGCCGTGATGACCCTGACCGGCAATCTGGAATAAAGCTACAGAAAAACAGGCGGTTCCCCGCCCGGCACCGTGTGCCCTGGGGAACCGCCTGTTTTGTTTTTGTGCATCTGCGCGGCGCGCGGCTCAGAAAAAAATCACCGCAATGGCATCGTTGGCAATTCCGATTGCCACACGGGTCGCATCTTTCGGCCCTGAGCCATAGCCATTCGTCATTGACATCTTCCACTGCCCAGCCGGAATCGCATCCCACACCGCACGCGACTGCGTTTCCTCTTCTTCTTCCGTAATTTCGCCCTTCAGATATCTTCCGTATATATTTGCCAGCTGATCGACCACTGTCTGGTAGGTTGTATCCAGCTGAAGCGGCGCATTTCCTTCTTCTGCACGCCATTTATTGATATTTTCCAGAACGGACTGCTGCGTGGGCGGCGTATAGGTGTAGGTCGGAGTGGTCGTAGTCGTTTTGGTTGCCGCCGGTTTCGGCTCTTCTTTCTTCTGATAGCCGCCTTCCGGCTGGTCGTTCTTCCAGGTGTAGGTTTCGGCGGTCAGGTCGGTTTTTGCAGGGTTCAGGATGTACCACACACCTTCGCCCTCACGGCTGCGGCCCTCGGCAGCACCATAATACACATACAGTTTTGCCAGCGAGACGCCGCTGATTTCCTCTGCGGTGGGTGCGGTGACTGCCGCCACAGCATTCGCGTCAACAGTGCCGTTTTCTTCGGCATTCACATCGTCCCAGGCGGTGGCGTTGGCGTAAACTGCCAGCATTTTGCCGTCTGCATCGTAATACCGCAGCTGGTAGCCCCGGGCCAGCATGTTCTGCATGGCCGCTTTGGCTTCGTCTGTGGTCAGAGCGGCTTTGATTTGGTCGTAAGCCTTGGTGCCGTCTGCTTTTGCCAGTTCAGCAGCTTTTTTCAGCAGGTCCTCGGCGGCGGTCAGCTGAATGCTCTCCGCATAGTCTGCGTGGTTCACTTCACCCAGCCAGCTGTCGGCGCTGTTCAGGTCACCTGCCTGGCTCTTGGCAAGGCTCATGGCCGCCAGCAGGGTGTCGCGGTCTGCCGTTT
>CAVIXY010000049.1:0-15254 GCA_963646665.1 Bacteroides sp. CAG:545 | reverse complement strand
GCACGGCCATGCCCTTTCCAAGACCCTCGCTGGCGGAAAGCATGATGCAGCGCACGGTCGTTTCGTTGACGTGCTGCGTCACTTCCATGGTGCGCTCCGTGCCCTCAGCGGTCACGGTAAGCGCCTCCTGCAGGGCAGGCAGCCTGCCTGCTGTGAACTGCACATCCACAACAGGACCCGCTACGCGGATAATAGTTCCCTGTATCATACGATTGCCTCTTACTACAAATAAGTAAACATTTCTTGAGGCTTCCCCCTCGGGGGGAAGCTGTCTGCGCAGCAGACTGATGAGGGGTTGTTCTCTTCCGAAACCGTTCTGTCAGAACGGGATCTGACCGCAGCGTTCCCTCATCTGCTTTGCTTCGCTCAGTCCCTGCACCCTCATCCGGCGCTCACGCGCCACCTTCCCCCGTCTGGGGGAAGGCTTTTGCTTCATCGGAGCGCTCAGGCTTCCCCCGGTCGGGGGAAGCTGTCACCGTAAGGTGACTGATGAGGGCGCTTTCTTTTTACTCTGCCCGCTTCTGCACGGCTGCCGCACCACCGATGATCTCGGTGATCTCCTGGGTAATGGAACCCTGGCGGCTGCGGTTATACTCCAGCTGCAGCTCCCGGATCATATCCTTGGCACTCTTGGTAGCGGAATCCATGGCGGTCATGCGGGCGCTCTGCTCGGCGCAGTAGCTCTCGGTCATGGCACCAAAGATCATGCCGTGCATATAGATGGGTGCCGTCTGCTCGAACACGGTCCAGGCGTCCGGCATCATTTCCACTTCACCCTTCGGGTCGCCCAGACCCTTGGGCGCAGGCTGCAGGTGCTGCCGGTCCAGCGGCAGCAGCCGCACCATGGTCGGCTCGCTGGTCAGTGCATTCTCGATCCGGGTATAAATGAGATAGATCTCATCCAGCTTGCCGGACTTGAAATCATCAATGGCGTCCACCGTGATGTCACGGGCACGCTGCAGGGTGGGCGCCGTGGCGCTGTACTGGAACTCTTCCACCAGGCGCGGGTCCTTGTGGTACAAAGCCCGGTAGCCCACCTGGCCGATCACGTAGAACCGATCGTTTTCATCTGCCTGCTCCTTGAGGAACTTGATGATGTTCTGATTGAACGCGCCCGCCATGCCCTTATCCGCCGTCAGCACCAGGTAAGCGCGGCGGGGATTGGCTTTTTCGTTCACACGCTCGTGGAAGAACGGATGCACCGGTTCTTCCGGCAGGTGCGGCACCACGCGGGAAATGGTATCCCGCATACGGTTGAAGTAGGGCTGTACGTTTTGGTAATTCTTGCGCGCCTTGCGCAGCTTGGACGAGGAGATCAGATACATGGCGTTCGTGATCTTCATCGTATCCTGGATGCTCTCAATGCGCTCTTTCAGCAGCTTACTGGACGGCATGGCTGTCGCCTCCCGCATAAGCTTTCCAGGCGTTCAGGATGGCATCGACCTGTTCAGGTTCGATCTTGCCGGTGGTCTGGATCTTCTCCATCGTGCCGGACACATCCGCGCGGAACTGACGCATAAATGCGGAAGTTTTGGTACGCAGCTCTGCCACGGGAATCTCGTCCAGCACACCGTGGGAAGCCAGCGTCAGCAGCACCACCTGCTCTGCATCGGACTTGGGCTGATACAGCGGCTGCTTGAGCATCTCCATCAGGGCCTTGCCGTGCTCCAGCTGGCGGCGGGTCTCGGCGTCCAGGTCGGAGCTGAATTGGGCAAAGGACTCCATATCCTTGTACTGAGCCAGCTCGATACGCAGGTTGGCGTTGGCCTTTTTCATGGCCTTGGTCTGGGCGGCACCGCCCACACGGGACACCGACAGACCCACGTTGACAGCCGGGCGGTTGCCGGCGTTGAACAGGGCGCTTTCCAGGAAGATCTGGCCATCGGTGATGGAAATGACGTTGGTGGGGATGTAGGCCGAAACATCGCCGGCCTGCGTTTCTACGATGGGCAGTGCGGTGATGGAACCGCCACCCAGGTCATCCCGCATCCGGCAGGAACGCTCCAACAGACGGGAATGCAGGTAGAACACATCGCCGGGGTAGGCTTCACGGCCCGGGGAGCGGCGCAGCAGCAGCGAGATGGCACGGTAGGCCACCGCGTGCTTGGACAGGTCATCGTACACGATCAGCACGCTCTTGCCCTTGGCCATGAAGTATTCGGCCAGTGCAGTGCCCGCATAGGGAGCGATGTACTGCAGCGGAGCAGAATCCGATGCGGTAGCTGCCACGATGGTGGTATAGCTCATAGCGCCGTGCTTTTTCAGGTCCTCGGCCACGCGGGCGATGGAGGAAGCCTTCTGCCCGATGGCCACATAGATGCACAGCACGCCGGTGTCCTTCTGATTCAGGATGGCATCGGTGGCAATGGAGGTCTTGCCGGTCTGGCGGTCGCCGATGATCAGCTCACGCTGGCCGCGGCCAATGGGGAACATGGAGTCAATGGCCAGAATTCCGGTGTGCAGCGGAGTATCCACGCTCTGGCGCTCCAAAATGCCGGGAGCCTGCTTTTCAATGGGGTTGTAGCCCTCTGCTTCAATGGGGCCCTTGCCGTCAATGGGCTCGCCCAGCGGGCTGATGACACGGCCAAGAAAAGCATCGCCCACCGGGATACCGGCACGCTTGCCGCTGCGTGTGACCATGGTGCTCACACCAACGGTCTCGGCACCATCGAACAGCATCACGCCCAGCTGTTCCGGCTCCACGCTTTCCACCATGCCCTTGGCACCGTTCTCGAAGGTGACGATCTCGCCGTACACGGCGCGGTTCATGCCGTCAACGTGCACGATGCCATCGGCAGAGGAGATGACCACGCCGCCCTCTGCGGAGGTCTCGGCAGGCTTATAGTCCTCGATGCGGGTCTTGAGGGTAGCCAGCGAGGGCTTGCCCTCCAACATTTTGTCCAGCTGATGACGACCGGAATTGTCGAACACGCGGTCGCCCACCTGCAGGACATAGCCGGAAAGCAGGCTCTCGTCCACGGTGATGTTCAGGATGACTTCCGTGGCGTCATACAGCTTTTTGATCTCCGACTTGATGCGCTCCAGATCTTTTTCGCGGAGCTTATGGGCGCAGCGCAGGCTGGCCTTGACGATGCGGTTATCCGCAAAAAATTCACGACTGAATTCAGTTGCCATTGCCCGCACCTGCTTTCTGCAGCAGATCGTCCAGCAGCTGATCATCATCCTGGGCGGTCAAATTATGTTTCAACAGCTTTTCGCACATGGAGCGTGCCAGTGCCGTAGCCTGTGCATCGGCTTCCCGCAGCTTGTTCTGGCGCTCAAGCTCCACAGCGGCCTTACCGGCAGTCACGATCTCATCGGCCTGCTTCTGCGCATCGGCCAGCAGCTGCTGCTTTTCCACCTCGGCCTGCTTCTCGTAGGCTTCGCGGCGGGCTGCAGCTTCGTTGTCTACATTGCGCAGCTTGTCCTGCGCAGTCGTAAGTGCTGCGGCAGCCTCAGCTTTGGAGGTCTGTGCCGCTGCAATGTCTGCCTCGATCATCTTCTGGCGCTGATCCAGCACGTTCTGGATGGGCTTGAACAAAAACTTGCGCAGCAGCACATACAGGATCAGGACATCCACCACGGTCCACAGCAGGTTCAAATCCAACTTCAGCATTCGTCCACGCCTCCGTTACTGGCCCAGGAACAGGATGATCAGCAGTGCAACGACGAAGCCGAAAATTGCGGTACCTTCTGCCAGAGCAGCGCCCAGCAGCAGGTTCGTCTGGATCTTGCCGGATGCCTCGGGCTGACGGGAGATGGCCTCCGTTGCCTTGCCCGTTGCAATACCAATGCCAATACCGCCGCCAATGCCGGTCAGCGCTGCAATACCAGCGCCCAGAGCTACCAAACCACTCATAGTAAAATCTCCTTTTTATCAATTATAATGGGCTTCCCCTTCGGGGGAAGGCTTTTTTATTCCTCTCCGCCGATGCTCTCTTTCATGAACAGCGAGGTCAGGAACACGAACACGTAGGTCTGGATCAGGCCATCGAACAGGTCAAAATACAGGCTGAACACCGCCGGAACGAACACAGGCACCACCAGCTTGATCAGCTCCATGATGACGAATGCGCCCAGCACGTTGCCGAACAGTCGCATACAAAGGCTGGTAGGCCGAATGGCGATCTCGAGGATGTTCATGGGGGTCATGACCGGGGTGGGGGCAGCCAGGCTCTTGAGAAAGCCAACGCCGCCGCGTGCACGGATGCCGGAACCTTCGATGAGGACGATGCTCATCAGAGCCAGCGCTGCGGTCACGTCCAGGTCCTTTGTAGGGGGCTTGACACCAAACACGCCGATCAGGTTCGAGCAGGCAATGTAGATGGCTACCGTCATCAGGTAAGGCACATAACATGCGCCCTCCTTGCCCAGCAGGCCTTCAAAAAAATTCTTACCTGCAGTGTAGGCCAGTTCCAGCACAGCCTGACGCTTGCTGATGTGGTCTACCTTCAGGTTACGGGTGAGCAGAATGGAACCCAGCACCACCAGCACCATGATCACCCAGCTGATCACCACAGATTCCGGGACCTGCAGCGGGCCGACCTTGACGTACTCGACAGTAAGCTCTTCCATCAGGGCTTGGGTCAACTTGTTCATTTATTTTTCCTCCTTCCTGAAGAATAGGATTTGGGGTCTGAGGGCCGGGGCCTGTGCGGTGTGCGCCTTTTCTGCTGCACACCGCACGCCGGCTCCATACCTTCTTATCGCACGGAAAAAGACCAAAATTCGTGAAAAAAGCAAGGAAGGCGCAGGTTTCAAACCCTTGTGCGCCCTCCTTTGCCCGGTTCATTTCGTCTTTTTTCGTTGTGTATGATAGTACGATTGCGAAAAATTGACAAGCCCCTTTGTGCACATTCTCCATTTTGTCAGGTGAAACTCCACTAATATATCAAAAATGTTGTGCACATAGTACAAGGAGCTTGCCAAATTGTGTACTTTTTTCACAATTTTCTTTGCTATTTCTTAGGTTCGGTCGGCTTAAATCCGGTGTTTTGGCAAATATTTCCGCCAAAATAGCCGTATCGTATACCATTCATATATCCGGTATATCAAAAATG
Source organism: Bacteroides sp. CAG:545 (assembly GCA_963646665.1). Taxonomy (GTDB): domain Bacteria; phylum Bacillota; class Clostridia; order Oscillospirales; family Ruminococcaceae; genus Faecalibacterium. The sequence continues at coordinate 10,194 of CAVIXY010000049.1, read as the reverse complement.
TATGGGTGTCTTGTCTGCCATGGCATCCCCGTGCCGATACCTATTTATTATAGAACAAGCGGTCCGGTTTACCCGTTGGCTTCCCCGCGCCGGAACACGGCCCGGAATACCCCGCGGGCGATCGGCCCGGCCACCAGCAGCTGCAGCGGCAGGGCCATGACAAAGTTGCGGCAGTAGGCGGAAAGATAGTCCGGCACGAACTGCACCGTGAAACCATTGCCGTGCCACACCGCCAGAATGCTGGCCAGTGCTACCTGGCACACCACCGTGAACACCTGAATGCACAGGATGATGGCAATAGGCCGGTCGCCGGGGCGCACCACCCGGAACGCCAGCTTTTTGGCAATGGGGCTGGAAATAAAGTATGCACACAGAAAAATGATCACAAATTCCAGCCACATTTCCCTGAGCGCCAGCAGGAAGCTGGCATTTGTAAAGCTGCCGCTGAGCAGCACCAGGTTGTACAGCGTCATGCCGTAGACCATCAGCCAGGCCGTGACTGCTGTGAAAAATATAGATTCGCCTTTTGTTTTCGGCATCGGAACCATCCTTTCTTTTTACAAACAAAAAAGGAACAGCCCGGCAAGCATTCAACGCCTGCCAGGCTGTTCCAACGCTGCCTATTTTAGCGCGTTCTTCGCCGCTGTGCAAGTGTTTTTTGCCCCGCCGGGCAAAGTTTGGCAGGTTTGGCGCAGAGGTTTTCCACAAGGCGCCCGCCGCTTTGCGCAGAATGCGCAGACGGAGGATTTCGGGCAGGTTTTAGGCTCTTTTCACAGATTTTTTCAAGGTTTGCACAAAACTCTGTTTATTTCTTTATACAGTCTGCGAATAGACAAAACGTGCAGGAATCTGTATAATAAAGCCAGAAACAGAGAAGTACAGCAGAAGCTCAAGAGAGAGCTAATCCCGCTGACTTGAAGCAGAAAGGAGCGAGACCGATGGTCGATATGGAACCCGCACAGCAGGGACAGGCTGTCGGAGTTCGCTGAGAAGCAAAACAGAGGCTCACCACAAACGGGATGTTTCCCCCGTATAAAAACACAACAAATACGAGCCAGTCTTGAGCATCAAAAATGCGATAACACGACAACCTGTCGATAAACAAAATATCCCCTGGCAATTCAAATAGATCCGCCGGAGATGGTTCTTATGAAAGCACCTGTATTACGGAGAAGCTTATTTGAATAACCAAAAAGGAGTTCTACCAATGTACTGAGTAAGATGCCCCTTAGCAAATCTAACTCGAAAGAATGTGGTAATATGAAATTCATCCTCATGAACCGTATGCCGCACTCCATCAGTTAAGAGAAGGGTCAATCCAATGTACTAAGCAGTTCAGTCCCCTTGCAAATTACCAAACTTTCTGGAGCGTTTCTAAGGAGAGTCACCCTATGAAACCGACATTCCGAAAATGAGGTCACCCAAGGAGAAGAGGCTTATGACTCCGAAGAAGTAAGTATCCAGCCGGACGAGGGCTTGCAACCGCCTCGTCCGGCTGGTTTTTTGTTTGCCTTAACTCCAAAATCCCGTCCTTTGTTTTTGCACGTTTTTATGTTATACTGTGGAAAAGACAGGAGGGCTTTGCGTATGAACTTGTCATTCAGCTGGTACAATATTTTCATGATCGTGCTGTGTCTTATCCTGCTGTGGATGGGCATTCGTGACCTGCAGGACAAAGATCCGCTGATCCACACCTTTTTCAATAAATACGACCGCGACCCGGAATACCGGGCCATGTGGCAGAAGAAAAACAGTGTATGGGAGATCGGCAACGCCGTGTGCCTCGGCTGCATCCAGCTGCTGGGCCGCCACCCCGTTCTGTGCAGCCGGCTGTATACGGTTGTGTTCATTCTTGATATGATCTATTTTATCCTGTACGCGATCTGGGACCACAGCGCAGATTAAGGAGCCATTCTCATGGACGCCATTCTGACCATCATGCTTGCCTTTGTAGGCATCGGCTTTGGCATATTTATGTTTCTTGCACCGGAAGATGCGATTTCTTTAGAGACCCGCTGGCGATACGACCGGGCAGAACCTTCGGAAAAATACATCAAGCTCACTCGTGTGGAAGGTATCTTTCTATCACTTGTCTGCGTGGCTTTTCTGGTGCTCGTATTGTTCTTTCCGCAATCTTGATACTTCCCTCTTGCGAACTTTTTCTCCGCCTGCTACAATGAGAAAAAACGCAGGAGGTTTTTTGTTATGGTCAAGCACATCATTCTCTGGCAGCTCAAGGACGAGCTTTCCGATGCCGAAAAGGCAGTCATCAAGGCAGAAGCCAAGGCCGGGCTGGAAGCCCTGGCCGGTAAGATCCCCGGCCTGGTGGACATTCAGGTAAACATCAACGGCCTGCCCACTTCCAATGCAGACATGATGCTGGACACCACCTTTGAGACCGCCGAAGCGCTCAAGGGTTACTCTACCCACCCGGCACATGTGGCCGTGGCAAACGCCAAGGTGCGTCCTTATTATAAGAACCGCGTCTGCCTGGATTACGAGGTATAACACATCTTTTTATTGACAAACCCACCGTTTTTGCGTATTATAGACATACGAATGTAAATTGGCTGTGAAAAGAAGAGTACGCTTTGTCTGCGCCTGACAGAAAGCCCGAAGGATGGAACCGGGCAGGCTGCGCAGAGCCGAACATGGTCTTGGAGCCGCACGGGCGAAGGTTTTAGTCCGTGACGGGTGCGCCCGTTACCGCGCAGCGCTGGTTTTGCGCCAGCACAAGGCTGTGCCCGCAAGGGCATGGCGAAACAAGGTGGTACCACGGAAGTTTTTACGCTCTCGTCCTTGTCAGGCAATGCCTGCCAGGAGCGAGGGCTTTTTTCGTTGCAGCGCCAAACAGAAAGGAAGAGGTTTTCCCCATGAGCGAACACAAGACGTTCTACATCACCACCCCCATTTATTACCCCAGCGATAAGCTGCACATCGGCCACAGCTACACCACCGTGGCCTGCGATGCACTGGCCCGCTTCAAGCGGATGCAGGGCTGCGATGTCATGTTCCTGACCGGCACCGATGAGCACGGCCAGAAGATCCAGGACAAGGCCGCCGATGCCGGTGTGACCCCCAAGGAGTACGTGGACAAGATCGTGGCCACCGTCAAGGACCTGTGGAAGCTGCTGGACGTGAGCTACGACCGCTTTATCCGCACCACCGATGACTACCACATGGAGTCCTGCCAGAAGATCTTTACCAAGCTGTACGAGCAGGGCGACATTTACAAGGGCGAGTACATCGGCCACTACTGCAAGCCCTGCGAGAGCTTCTGGACCGACAGCCAGCTGGTGGACGGCAAGTGCCCTGACTGCGGCCGCGAAGTGTACGATGCCCACGAGGAAGCCTACTTCTTCAAAACCAGCAAGTACGCCGACCGCCTGCTGAAGCTCTACGAGGAGAACCCCCAGTTTATCCAGCCCGAGAGCCGCAGGAACGAGATGATCGCCTTCATCAAGCAGGGCCTGCAGGATACCTGCGTGTCCCGCACCTCGGTCAAGTGGGGCATTCCCGTGCCGTTTGACCCCAAGCACACCATGTATGTGTGGGTGGACGCCCTGAGCAACTATATCTCCGCTCTGGGCTACGGCAACGAGACTTACCACGATTACGACAAGTTCTGGCCCGCCGACCTGCACATGGTGGGCAAGGAGATCCTGCGCTTCCACACCATTCTGTGGCCCGCCATGCTGATGGCTCTGGATCTGCCCCTGCCCAAGCGGGTGTTCGGCCATGGCTGGCTGCTGATGAACGGCGGCAAGATGTCCAAGTCTGTGGGCAACGTGGTCGATCCCGTGATCCTGTGCGACCGCTACGGCGTGGACGCCATCCGCTACTTCCTGCTGCGTGAGATCCCCTTCGGCAACGATGGCATGTTCACCAATGAGGCCCTGATCAACCGCATCAACAGCGATCTGGCCAACGACCTGGGCAACCTGCTCAGCCGCACCGTTGCCATGTGCGAAAAGTACTTTGGCGGCACTGTGCACAACGTGGCCGGTACCGAAGCCATTGACACCGAGCTGGAAACCATGGTCAACGAGCTGACCGCCAAGGTCACCGCCGACATGGACAACCTGACCATTCCGCAGGCTCTGATGGAGATCTTTGCCGTCATCCAGCGCGCCAACAAGTACATTGACGAGACCGCTCCCTGGGCACTGGCCAAGGACGAAGCCAACAAGGCCCGCCTGGAAAGCGTGCTGTACCACCTGTGCGAGGCACTGCGCGTGTGCGGCATTCTGCTGAACGCTTACCTGCCCACCACCGCTCCCAAGATGATGGATCAGCTGGGCCTGGATGCTTCTGCACTGGATCTGACCAAGACCACCTACGGTGCTCAGGAGACCTATACCGTGCACAAGGGCGATGCTCTGTTCCCCCGCATTGACGTGGCCAAGGAGATCGCCCACCTGAAGGAAGAGGACGAGAAACGCAAGGCCGCTGCCGAAGCTGCCAACAAGGCCAAGGCAGAAGCCGAGAAGAAGGCTGCTGCCCCTGCTGAAGAGAGCACCGTGGACTTTACCCACGAAGAAGAGATCGACTTTGACACCTTCTGCAAGGTGGAGCTGCGCGTGGCTGAGGTGCGCGCCTGCGAGAACCTGAAAGAGAGCAAGAAGCTGCTGCACCTGACCGTGTTCGATGGCGAGCGCGAGCGCTGCATCCTGTCCGGCATTGCCAAGTGGTTCAAGCCGGAAGATCTGATCGGCAAAAAGATCGGCATTGTGTGCAACCTGGCTCCCCGCCCGATGATGAAGGGCAAGTACGTGAGCGAGGGCATGATCTTTGCCGCCGACACCGCAGACGGCGGCTGCTCCATTGCCTTCTACGGCGATGACACCCCCGTGGGCAGCCGCATCCACTAAGCCATGGAGACCACCAAACTTTCCCGTTCCGAAAAGCTGGATAAAATCTTTGGCACACCGGCCTTTGCGGTGCTGCTGGCCATCTTCTGCAATGTGCTGTGGGGGTCTGCCTTCCCGTTCATCAAGATGGGCTACCGGCTGTTTGCCATTGATTCCGGCAATACGGCCTCCATCTTCTGCTTTGCCGGGGTTCGGTTCATGCTGGGCAGCTTTTTGGTTCTGCTGGGCAGTGCGCTGCTGCAGAACCGCCTGCCCAGACTGCCCCGCGGCAAAGTGGCGGCCGAGTGCTGTGCCCTAGGCCTGTGGCAGACCACCGCACAGTATGCGTTTTACTACATCGCCGTGGCCCAGCTCACCGGTGCCTTTGGCGGCATCCTGAACAGCACCCAGAGCTTTCTGGGCGTCATCTTTGCCCACTTCATCTATGGCAATGCCGACCGCATGACCCCCGCCAAAACACTGGGCTGCATTCTGGGCTTTGCCGGGGTGCTCATCGGCACCATTGGCAACCACGGCAGCGGCAGCAGCTGGGGCGTGTTCTGCATGATGGCAGCCACCATCATCTTTACCCTGTCCGGCCCATGGAACAAGGCCGTGACCAAAAAGGCCGACAGTTTTGCCGTCTGCTTTGTCAACCTGTTCGTGGGCGGTGCAGCGCTGTTTGTGCTGGGCACGGTGCAGGGTGGGCACCTGGGCGGCGCAAGCCCGCTGGGCATTGCCGTGCTGCTGTATCTGGCCTTTATCTGCGGGGCCGGCTATGTGCTGTGGGCACTGCTGATGAAAAACAATCCAGTCAGCCGCATTGCCATCTTTGGTTTTGTCAACCTGGTGGTCAACGTTCTGCTCAGTGCCTTGCTCAACGGCGAACCGCTGCTGCGCTGGCAGTATCTGGCGGCGCTGGTGTTTGTGTGCGTGGGCATCTGGCTGGTGAACAAGGCCCCTGCCAAAAAGGAGGACGCATGACCGGACCCATTTTTGACACTCATGCGCACTACAGCGCCCGCGCCTTTGACGCTGACCGCTTTGCCCTGCTGGACAGCCTGCCTAGCAAAGGCGTGGTGGGCGTGTGCGAGCAGGCCACCCACTCCGGGGATGCTCCCCGGGTGCTGGAACTGGCCCACCGCTACCCGTGGGTGGTGGCAGCCATTGGCATCCACCCGGAAAGCCTGGTGCCCGCCGAGGACTGCGGCGAGGAAGGCCCCGCGCCTACCGTCTCGGTCTACGGCGGCGACTGGGCGGCCGAAATGCGCGCCCTGGCCCCCTATTACGAGGACCCCAAGGTGGTGGCTGTGGGCGAGTGCGGACTGGATTACCACTGGCCCGCCCCCAAGGACGCCCAGCTGGCCCTGTTTGAGGCCGAGATCCGCCTGGCACTGGAGCTGGACAACCCCATCATCGTGCACGACCGCGAGGCCCATGCCGATGTATACGCTCTGCTGAAAAAGTACCGTCCCAAGGGCATTGTGCACTGCTATTCCGGCAGCGCGGACGATGCCGTGTGGCTGGCAAAGCAGGGGCTGTACCTGGGCTTTGGCGGTGCCTGCACCTTCAAGGGAGCCAAGCGGGCGGCCAAAGCCATCGCAGCTCTGCCGCTGGAACACATCGTGCTGGAAACCGACTGCCCCTACATGGCCCCGGAACCGGTGCGCGGCACCCGCTGCGACAGCTCCCTGATCCGCTATGTGGGCGAGTACATCGCTCAGATAAAGGGCATCCCGGCCGAAGAGGTGTTCCGTGTGACCACAGAGAATGCCCGCCGGGTGTACGGCCTGTGACCTATTTTTCCGCAAGATGCGGAGCTTCGTGCTCCGTTTCTGTATAAATCAAGATCATAAATCCAAACTGTTATAAAGGAGATTTCTACCATGAAAGCACGTATCCCCAAACACCGCGAGTTCATCATCAACTTCCCCGACAGCGTTGATCAGAACAAGGCCAACGAGGGCTGGGCAAAGCTGCAGCAGATCGTGGAGGACTACAAGAAGGCTCACAACGGCGCTTCCGTGTACGCCCCCACCTTCATCGAGGACTGCGAGCCGGACGTGAAGAAGCTGCAGGAAGAGTACGGCTTTGAGTACACCGTGGAGTACGTTCAGTAATCTCAAGCTCTGATATTACGCAAAGAGGCTCTGCACCAAACGGTGCAGAGCCTCTTTTTTATTCCAGATACTGCGGCAGATTCCATGCACCGCGCAGCACACGGTGAATCTCTACCGTTTTGTTTTCCTCGTTCACCCGGTAAAACACAAGGTACTGGTCAACAACCATCCTGCGGTAAGTCGGGTCCGGACGATACACTTCACACATTCTGGGCGTATCCCCCAGTTTCGTGATCTTCTCCCGCATCTCTTTCAGCACCCGGCTGGCCGTTTTGGGGTAAAAACCGGAGAGATACCGGGCAATGTCGTTCAAATCCTGCACGGCAAGGGGCAGGTATCGGATTTTATACGTCATACTCTTCGTGGATCGTCTCCCATACGCTTTCGTGGTCTGTCCACTGTGTGCCAGGGTCTGCCGCCTGTTGTTTTGCCTTGGCAAGCTCCTCCGCAACATAGCGCTGGTGCAGAAACTCCTCATACTTGGCGTAGTCCTCAATGTTGATAAGGACGGATTCTCCGCGGCCATGGTTCGTGATAATCACATGGTCATGATCTCTGAGCATTTCCGAGATCTCCGCATAGTGGTTGCGCAGATCACGGGAAGGGCGAACAAACGTCTGCATCATTAAAGAGCACCTCCTGTCAGTATGATTGTATCACACTGTGACTACATATGCAAGAACAATTCTATTTGTAAAAAACTCCCTGTCCGCCGTTTTCCGGTGCAGACAGGGAGTTTTTCTTGTTTTCTTGTTTTCTTTTTTACTGTTCCACCTTGCTCAGCAGGATGCGGTCGTTGTCCAGCGTTTTGCCTGCGTTCTCGCGGAACTTCTCTAACAAGTCGTCCACGGTCATTTTGCTGCGCTCTTCCCCCTGCACATCGAAAACGATACGCCCCGCGTCCATCATCAGGGTGCGGTTGCCCAGTTCCAGCGCCTGGTGCATATTGTGGGTGACCATCAGACAGGTGATCTTCTTTTCGGCCACGATGCTCTTGGTCAGTTCCAGCACCTTCTCGGCGGTGGCGGGGTCCAGGGCGGCGGTGTGCTCGTCCAGCAGCAGCAGCTTGGGGGTGACCAGCGTAGCCATGAGCAGGGTCAGCGCCTGACGCTGGCCGCCGGACAGCAGGCCCACCGGCTGCTTCATGCGGTCCTCCAGGCCCATGTTCAACAGGGCCAGTTTCTCCCGGAACAGCTCTTTGTCCTTGCGAGAGATGCGGGAGAAGATGGCGTGAGGGGCGGTACCGGCACGCAGATAGGCCAGGGCCAGATTTTCCTCAATGGTCATGTTGGGGGCGGTGCCCTTGAGGGGGTCCTGGAACAGGTGGCCGATCACCTTGCTGCGCTGGTGCTCCGGCTCAAAGGTGATGTCCTGCCCGCCCAGCAGGATGCTGCCCTCGTCGGCGATGAAGCCGCCGGTGATGGCATTGAACAGGGTGGACTTGCCCGCGCCGTTGGAACCCACGATGGTGGCAAAATCGCCTGCCGCCATGTGCAGGCTTACCCCGTTCAGGGCCACTTTTTCGTTCACGGTGCCGGGGTTGAAGGTCTTATGCAGGTCGTTTAGCTGCAGCATTTCCATCTTACTTTCCCTCCTTTGCGGTCACAGCGCGGCGGGCGCGGGCGGCGTGCTTGCGCTTTTCAAAGGCAAAATGTGCCTGAATGGCCGGCATCGAGATGGCCACAGCCACGATGATGGCCGACACCAGCTTCATGGCGGCAGCCGGCACGTTGAAGCGCAGGGCCACGGCCACGATAAAGCGGTACAGGCAGCTGCCAAACACCACGCCCAGAATGCGCCGCAGCATGGTGCGCTTGCCCACCAGTGTTTCGCCAATGATCAGGGAAGCCAGGGCAATGGTCACCATGCCGGTGCCCACGTTGATGTCGCAGCTTTTCTGATACTGTGCCAGCAGGCCGCCGGACAGCGCACACAGCGCACCGGACACGCACAGACCCACGGTCACGGTAAAAGCTGGGTTGATGCTGGATGCCCGCACCATGGCGGTATTATCGCCGGTGGCGCGGATGGACAGGCCCAGCCGGGTGCCCAGAAAGCCCAGCATGGCGGCGCAGGCCACGGCGATGATCACGCCCACCAGCACCAGCTTGTACCAGCTGCCCAGAAAACCCAGGGATTTTTTGGCCAGAGAGAAGATCGTCTCGGTTTTGACCAGCGACATGGTGGAGGAAAAACCCATGGCCGCCAGGTTGATGGTGTACAGGCCGGTGTTGACAATGATGCCGGCCATAATGCTTTCCACACCCAGCCGGGTCTGCAGAAAAGCCGTGACAAAACCGGAGCACACACCCGCCGCCATAGCGGCCGCAAGGGCCAGGATGGGGTGGCCGGTCAGGGCCACCTGGCAGGCCACTGCGCAGCCCAGGGTAAAGCAGCCGTCTGTGGACAGGTCTGCAATGTTCAGGATGGAATAGCTCAAGAACAGTGCCAGCGCCACCAGGGCATAAATGCAGCCCAGCTCCAGCGCGGTCTGAATGACGTTGAGCGAAAAGATACTCGCCAGCATATGTGTGCTCCTTTGAAATACGGTTATTTTTACACGGGCTCGCCCTCTCCGTCACGGCTCACGCCGTGCCACCTCTCCCAAAGGGAGAGGCCTTGGCATTCCGGCAAAGTTTCCGGTTTTGCCAAAGGCTCCCCCTTTGAGGAAAGACTTCCCCCGCTCGGGGGAAGATGTCGCAAGAGCGACAAAAGGGGGAATCTGACATTGCGCAGCAATGGCTGAGAGGGCGAGGCACCTGATAAATCAAAATTTCTTTAAGAGAAATTCTCTGCCGTGGTCACTTCCACGATCTCGGTGCAGTAGGGCTTGAAGGCTTCCTTCAGGGCATCCAGCTTATCGCCCTCAAAGCCCAGGGCGGCAGCAGTTTCGGTGTTGATGGTCACAATGCCGTTGTCAAAGGTCTGATACTGCATCTCGGCGGCACTCTTGCCATCGCACAGGATCTCGGCCACCATGTCGGCGGTGGCTTCGCCCAGCTGGACGTAGTCCACACCGTAGCCCACGAATGCGCCGTTCAGTGCAAAGCTGTCGGCACCGGTAAAGTGCATCACACCGGCCTCGGCAAAGGTCTCGTAGATGGACAGCTCAGCGGTCATCACGGTGTTATCGGTGGGGGTGAACACCGCCTTGACGCCGGAAGCGATCAGGGCCTCGGCAGCCATCTGCACCTCGGCGGTGGTGGTGCCGTTCTTCTCAATGT
>CAVIXY010000048.1:0-15265 GCA_963646665.1 Bacteroides sp. CAG:545 | reverse complement strand
GCCGCCGTCTTCCATAGTAATGCGAACCATAACGCTACAATACTCCTTTTGTGTTGACCCCGCAGCGGGGGTGTGTGCGGCAGAAATGCCTGCCGGATATCTCTTATAGTATACCATAGCTTTTGCAGGTTGCAACGATGCAAAAGCAACGTTTTTGTTAAAAATCAGATGAAAAGTCTTTGCCAAAGAGCAAAAATACCCGGCGCAACCAAAGTTTACAGGTGCGTTGGTGGACGCAACCGGCATTTTGCGCTATAATCGGGCCACAGAAACCCAAAAACGACACCGCAAAGGAGGAAACCATATGAGTGATGCAACAAAGGTCCGGATGTTGTATGCCGGGATACAGGCGTTCAGCATTCTGATGCTGGTGTCTAAAATCGTGCTGCCGATCGCAGTGATCTATCTGTTATACCGTATTGCCCGCAATCTGGAAAAGCCGCGCAAACTGACGGAAGAAACCAAGATCGTGCGCAAGTCGCTTTCCGAGCTGCTCAAGGAAAACCGCACCCGCTGCAAAATGACCCAGGAATTCGTGGCCGAGAGCATCGGCGTGAGCCGGCAGGCGGTGTCCAAGTGGGAAAACGGCACTTCGGAGCCGAACACCTCCAACCTGGTGGCACTGGCCAAGCTCTACGGCATCTCCGCTGAGGACCTGCTCAAGGGCGTGGAGAACGCGCTGGAAGAGCAGAAGAAAGCATAAACAGAAGAGCAGCCGTGCCGGGCATTTGCCCGGCACGGCTGCTCTTTTTCATAGCTCTCCCCGCATTTCCACCATGTCGGCCCAAAAGTGCTTGGGACAGTGGGTCATGCGGCCTTTTTCATTGTGGCGGGCCTGGATCTCCAAAGTCTTATAGAACTGCGTCCACAGGGCCTGGAACTGCTGCTCCCGCTCGTCCGGCGGGGGCAGTTCCAGCGGAGCGGCCAGCTCCAGCAATTGGGTCTTGTGGTCCTCGTGCAGCAGCACGGCCTGGTGCACGGCATCGTAGATGAGAAAATTTTCCTCCGGGAACCGCCCGCAGAAGTGGGGCCGCAGCAGGGGAAGAATGTAGTTTTTGGGGTGGATGACTGCCCCCAGCATTCCGCCGTGCTCTTCAAACCGCACAAAGCCCTGAAATTTGTCCACTTCCCAGTCCAGGCTCTGCTTCATTCGGTACAGCGGGGCCACATCCGGGTGGCCCATGCGCTTGACCGTGCCCGGCCCCAGCGCAAAGGCCAGGTGCAGAAAGCGGATCAGCAAAAGCTCCTTGTCCTCCTGCCCGGAGAGAAAATCCCGGCTGACAAGGTATTCGCTCTCGGGTCCCAGCTTGGTGCCAAAGCTGGCGAACACCCGCCGGGCAAGGGCGGGGCTGGTGGCAATGTCCTTGACGGGGTAGAGGGTGGCGGTTTCCCGCTGGGGTGTCCACACCGCAAAGGGGATCTCGTGCTGGGCAAAGCTCTCATACACGCAGCACAAAAAGCCCTCAAAGCTGCCATCGTACAGGTAGACCACATCGGCATCATGGAGCTTGCGTGCCCCCTTGGGGGTCACAGGGACTTGGCCAGACATTGCACTGCCTCCTCCCGCACCATGCGCATGGCGGCGCGCGGCGGCACGCCCTGCCCCACAAGGTGGTCTACAGCGGGCGGGCTGAACAGGCTGAGCTGCTCGCAGTTGCCGCCGAATACGTTGGGGTCGATGAGCGCCCGGGTAATGCGCTCCCGCCCGGCACTGCCGCGCCCGGGCTGCGCCCCTGCAAAGCCCCGGCAGGTGATGAAATACTGCGCCCGCTTGAGCACCACGCCCATGCGCTTCAGCTCGTCCAGCCCCAGCGCAGCCTGTTTGCGGGCGTGCCAGATGCGCCGGGCGCTCTTGGGGCCGATGCCCGGCACCCGCAGCAGCATCTCGAAGGGGGCGCGGTTCACGTCCACGGGGAACAGCCCGTAATGCTGCACGGCCCAGTTGCATTTGGGGTCGAGGTAGGGGTTGAAGTTGGGGTTGTCCTTGTCCAGGATCTCATCCGCCTGAAACTGGTAGAACCGCAGCAGCCAGTCGGCCTGGTACAGCCGATGCTCCCGCAGCAGCGGGGGCTTGGTGTCCAGGGCCGGCAGGCGGGTGTCCTCGGTTACCGGGATGTAGGCGGAGTAGAACACCCGTTTCAGGCCGTATTTGTGGTACATGCCCTCGGTGAGCTTTAAAATGTGATAGTCCGTCTCCGGTGAAGCCCCCACGATCATCTGGGTGCTCTGCCCGGCGGGCGCAAATCTGGGGGCATGGCGGTAGAGGGTCACTTCCTCCCGGCTGGCGGCACCGGATACCGCGATCTGCTTCATGGGCCGGAAGATGGAGTGTCGGCCCTTGTCCGGAGCCAGCAGGTTCAGGCTGCGTTCGCTGGGCAGCTCCACGTTCACGCTCAGGCGGTCGGCCAGATACCCCAGCTGCTGCAGAAGTTCCGGGCTGGTGCCCGGAATGGCCTTGGCGTGGATGTAGCCGCCAAAGCGGTACTCGCCCCGCAGCAGCCGCAGCACGGCCAGCATCCGCTCGGTGGTGTAATCCGGGGTGCCCAGCACCGCGCTGGACAAAAACAGGCCCTCGATGTAGTTGCGGCGGTAGAACTCCATGGTCAGCTCGGCCAGCTCCCGGGGCGCAAAGGTGGCCCGGGGAATGTCGTTGGACCTGCGGTTGACGCAGTAGCTGCAGTCGAAGGAGCAGCAGTTGGTCATCAGCATCTTGAGCAGGCTCACGCAGCGGCCATCGGCGGTAAAGGCGTGGCAGCAGCCCGGCGCATAGCAGTTGCCCACCGTGCCCGCCCGTGCCGTGCGGGACGCCCCGCTGGACGTGCAGGCAACATCGTACTTTGCACTGTCCGCCAGGATGGTCAGCTTGTCCATTAAAGTCTGTTCCATTGCTTTTACCTCAAAAAAGGGTATAAAATAAAAAGCCATACGCAAAATTGCAAATGGTTTTTACGATTTAACAGGCAGAGACCTCGCCCTCTCAGTCACCTTCGGTGACAGATTCCCCTTTTTGTCGCTCACGCGACATCTTCCCCCGGCCGGAGGAAGTCTTTCCTCAAAGTGGGAGCCTCTGGCGAAGAGATGAACTTTCCGGTTTTGCCAAGGCCTCTCCCTTTGGGAGAGGTGGCTGCGATCAAAGCGAACAGACGGAGAGGGCGAGCCTGCTGCCCTTTATAAATTTACCACTTCGCTTTGGTTTCCACCACGCGGCCGGCAATGTGCAGGCGGTTCAGGTCCTCGCCCTTGATCACCAGCTCGTTGTAGGCGGGGTTGAAGGGCTGCAGCACCACGCAGTTGCCGCGCTGGATGTAGCGCTTCAAAGTGCCTTCGCCTTCGTCCCCGTAGATCAGCACGCCCAGGTCGCCGTTTTCCAGCGTGTCCTGCTTGTGCACCAGGGCCAGGTCGCCGTCCTGGATGCGGGGTTCCATGCTGTCGCCGCGCACCACCAGGTAAAAGTAATTGGAGGGGTCCTTTACGCGGGCATACTCCTGGCCGTAGTCCTCCTCAAAGGCCAGGGCACCGTATCCGGCCTTGACCGTGCCGATCACCGGGATCAGGCTCTCGGAGTAGCTGCCAAAAAAGCGCTCTTCCGGGGCGGAAACATTGCTCACCGGGCGGTACAGCCCCAGCAGGTAATCTGCAGTGGTGTTCAGCAGCTCTGCAATGCGGGCCACTGTGGAAGGGTCCGGGGAGGATTTGCCGCTTTCCCACTTGCCAACGGCCTGCTGGGTGACACCGAGCTTTGCGGCAAGCTCTGCCTGGCTGACGCCCTGTTTTTTGCGGCACTGCTTCAATAGCTCTGAAAACGACATGGTAATTCTCCTTTGCACCACGGGATGTTTTTTGTACGTTTATTATACAACAAAAAGGTGTTTCTGTAAAGGGCTTTTTCATGGGCTGACCCAAAAAGGTTGTGAAAAAACGAAGGGTTTTTGGAACTGCAGAAAAAATTTGCAAGAGGGCTTGACAGCGCGCGGAAAATCTGTTAAAGTAAATAGGCATTCGACACGGCGTAAGGCGAATGTCCACAAGGAGAGATGTCCGAGTGGTTTAAGGAAGCAGTCTTGAAAACTGCCGTACGGCAACGTACCGTGGGTTCGAATCCCACTCTCTCCGCCATTTTTAATTAAGTGTAACGCACTTTGCTCTGGAGTAGTACTCAAGAGGTCGAAGAGGCGCCCCTGCTAAGGGCGTAGGTCGTCTAAACAACGGCGCGAGGGTTCAAATCCCTCCTACTCCGCCAAGAAAATCCCTCGTAGTTTCGTGAAAACTGCGGGGGATTTTCCATTTGTACAAAATGACCCCGTGCGAAAGAAAACGGATAAAATAGAAGAACTTCCAAACTACTACCATATTTTACTACCAAACCATTATAACTACCAATGCAGGAAAATGCAACACTTTCCGACACATAGCAGCGCAGACAACAACCGCTCTGGGAGTCATCTGATTTTTGTGGCTGTTGCTACATTATCTTGTAATACGTATTGACATAATACGTATAGCATGCTATAATATCAGTGTAAGGAGGTTGAGTGCGATGCCGTTAAAACCAAGGGAAATGGAAAAGATCATCCTTGCGGATGGCTGGGTGTTCAAAGAGCAGAATGGCTCACATCGGCAGTATGTACATCCAACGAAGCAAGGCAAGGTCACGATTCCATTCCACAAAGGCAAAGAACTTGACAGACGAACGGAGTTATCCATTCGGAGACAGGCAGGGCTGAAATAAGGCCCTTGCCTTTTCTCCGTACAAATAGGAGGGTTGAGCTATGTTATCTATGTATCCGGCTTGCTTTTATAAAGAGGACGATGGCTATTCGGTCATCTTTCCCGACTTGAACTACCTGGCAACGCAAGGCGAAAGCTTCGAGGACGCCATGGAGATGGCTGTGGAGTGCCTTGCGGGTTATCTGTATACGGCACAGCGTGATGGCGAGACTGTTCCCGCACCGTCTAAGCTGGGAGCTGTTGACCCCGTGGCTGTATCGAAAGAACTTGACCCGGATATGCCGGTCGGTGACTGTATCGTCAACCTGGTGTCGGTGGATGTGGCCGAATATGCAAAAAAGCATTTTGAAAAGTCCGTGAAAAAGACCTTGTCCATTCCGGCGTGGCTGAACGATGCTGCAGTGGCGCAGGGAATCAACTTTTCCCGTGTTCTTCAGAAGGCATTGAAAGACGAACTGCATCTGGCATAAACAAAAATGAGCCGCAGCTCCTTTTCATGGGGGCTGCGGCTCTTGTCATGTATGGGGGTTAGTGCACGCTGTTCTTCTTCTGCTCGTAGACCTCATCGGCGGCGAGGGCTGCCTGGGTGAAGCTGTTGTTCTTCCACCAGGCAATCAGGGCCGCCACAGTGGTGCAGCCAGCGGTGACCATCTGCTCCAGCTGAGTGCTGTCGATGGGCAGCAGGGGCTTGCCGCAGGCGGACAGGATCTGATTTGCCAGGGCAAGGCCCAGCACGGCGGTGCAGGCCACGGTGCCAGCAGAAACGGTGCGGGTGGTGTTGGTCGTGATGTGTGCCTTCATGTCAGTTTCCTTTCTGCTCGGTTTCCGAGCGCTGCTTGAGTACGTCCACGGCCTTGGTGAGCGCTGCCGGGATGGGCAGGCCCATCAGACCAGCGTTTTCGATGATGCTCAGGGTTTCATTGCAGACGAAGCCGATCACCACGGCATCCCGCACAAAGCTGGTCGCCATAACAGCGTCCAGCTGGCAGGCCACCAGCACGATCAGCAGGGTCTCGCCCTTGCGGATCAGGCCCTTCCAGCCCGCGCGGCTTTCCAGCGCGCCGGTCTGACTCTTGGGGCTGGTGTGGAACACGCCTGCCACAATCAGGCCGGTGATGTAGTCAATGGCCATAAAGATGATCAGCGTCTGCAGCGCGGCATCCCAGCCGCCGTACAGGCTGGCAATGGCCGCGCCGATGGCACCCACAGCTGCACAAAAGGTGTCTTTCATAGGGTCTCCTTTCGTCTCATTTTCGGTTCATCGTCTCAAAACGGGGTGCCATGAGACGATCAGCCGGTCCACCGGCTCTTGTTGGCCCGGGTGTCCACGTGCACCCAGCCCTTGGTGCGGCCCGCCTTGACCGGGTAGCGGCCCACGCCGCCCCAGGTGGGCATCAGGCTCTCGGCGTAGGCGGCAACATCCTCCACAGAGGTGTCTGACATCTGAATGTCCGCCGCCCGGCCCAGCAGGTGCTGGCTGCTCTTGGCACCGCCCACGGCGGCGTTGTGGGCGGCCGTGCGGTAGCCGCTGGTGATCACCACCGCCTTGCCGAAGTGCTCCCGGATGGCCTGCAGCAGCACCGTCAGGGCTTCGTCCACCATGATGGTGTCGGTGCCGTCCTTGCAGCGGAACTCACGCACGGCAAAGCTGGGGGCCAGCTTGCGGGAGCCGTCTGCTTTCAGGCTGTACTGCTTAATCGCCATCCTTTGCCGCCTCCTTCTCCGCCTCGGCCAGCAGCTCGGTCAGGTCCTTGTATTCGTCCTCGGTCAGGCGTCCGGCGGCGAAGAGTACGTCCAGTTTGTCGGCAAGACCCGTGGTCAGGCCGCGCTCAATCAGGCGTTTGCAGGTACGATATAACATGTTTTTGTCCTCCTATCAGTTGTCGGTGTCGGTAACACCCAGCTCCAGCAGGGTGATGCGGTATTCGTGATCCACCATCAAAGCGGCCAGGTCGTCCTCCGCAGCGGGGGCCGGAGTCTCCGGCTCCGGCACGGTGCCGCCCTCGGCCACGGTGTAGCAGTCCTCGTTGTCCTCAATGGTCCACAGCACATCGCCCACGGCACAGGCGGCGTTGTGGTCATTTGCCGGTGAGCTTGGGCAGCGTGTCCACCTTCAGCTCGTCCCACTCTGCCCGGCTGATGGCCGACTTGAGGTTGTAGCGCAGCCACAGCCCCAGACGCTGGATGTTGAAGTCGATGGGGTCATCGCCGATCTCATCCGCCACGCTGCGCTCGGTGAAGATGGTGCCCAAACTGGGGTTCGTGCGGTACCAGGCCTCCACATCATGGGGGTCGGTCTGCTGCTCCACGCTCCACTCGGCCCAGCCGGTGTTTTGCGTGTCGCCCTGCAGGGCGGCGTTGCGCATTTTCAGGAACACCGTGCCGGAGGACACCGGTGTGGGTGGGGTGCCGCAGAACAGGGTCTGCGGGTTCTCGCTGTCGGTGACCACATACTTCAGGGCGCTGGCCTGGTCGTCCGTGTACTCCTGGGCTTCGTCAATGACCAGCAGGTCAAAACCTTCGCCCAGGCCGCCCTTGGAGGAGCGGGTGCGGAACTCGATGCGGCCTTCCCCTTCTTCCAGCTGGATGTGCTCCCGGCCCACCGCCTGGATGGACTTGTACGGAATTTTCGCCTTGTCCAGCAGATGGCACAGCCGCTCCCAGGCGGCCCGGGAGGTGGTGGTGCGGTGTGCGGTGTGCAGGATGCTTTCGCCCTGCTGCAGGCCGTACAGCTCCCGGATGGCGGCGATCTCGTTCTTGCCGTTGCGGCGGGGCACGGCATAGCCGAACTTGGTGTGCACCCACAGGTCATCCTCGTTGCGGGCAAGGATGTCATACAGCAGCAGCTCCTGCCACTGCTGGGCGGTGCGCCCGGTGGTGTTGTACAGGTCGATGGCGTCCTGCCCGAAGGTTTTGGTATAGGGCAGCACCACGGCAGCGGTGGGCGTCTGACGTCCCAGCCTTGCCGGGGCTGTCTGATTTCGCGTCCGCGGCATGGTAGGCTGGGTTCCTCCTTCTCAGATATTGACGGCAAATCGAAAATATGGTATATAATAAATAGAGGTGCGCCTCCGCTATATGGTGGGGGCTCGACACCTCTATTTTTTTTTTCGCAGTGCTAAAAATGGGCAAAAGAAAACCACGGTGCGTGTGCATCGTGGTTGAGGTCACAGTGCCAGTTTGACCAGATCGAAAAGTGCGCCGGGCGCACCCTCCAGAACTGTTTTCTTCAGCAGCTGCATTTTATCGTTGTTCATCAAGTAGCGGATGCCCTGCGGGGTGATCTCCATATCGGAATAATCATTGGCCAGCGTATAGTCGTTGCCCCATGCTCTGACGAAGGTCAGGCCGTTGATCAGTTCTTCACGGGTCATGAACCGCAGAACGTCCACGAGGTAATCCTCGGAAACCTCCGGAGAGATGACCCGTTTCAGGAACGTGGCCGTTTCAAAATGGCACCTGCGCCTGAAACAGGCGTACAGGTAAGTGAGGATCCGGAATACGAGAAAATCATAATCGTCTTTGGCCATAAAGAACTCCTTACTTTTTGGCAGAGACCTTGCACTCTTCCGGGTACAGTTTTTTATACTGAGGATACGCAAAATGGCTGGTATTCAGGACGGCATCCGGACAGTCGTGGCGTTTTCCCCAACTATAGTCATCAGGGGGAATTCCTAACTTTTTGCATTTGCCTGGCCCATTCCAATAGTGGCAGACATTGCACTCCGGAATGCAAACTGGCACGCTGTAAAGCGGAGCGCGGAAGCCCATGCTGATATCCTCTTCACGCAAAAATTCAGACATTTGGGAGCACCTCAATCTCTAAAAAATATCGGTCGTCTTTTCTACCGACATCCAGCACACGATATTGCATTCCACGGGCAAGCAGAACTTCGTCCTGACTTTTGAACTTGGGAAGTGCCACAGGCTGAAGGAACTGGCAGCCCTTATATCCTGCAGGAACATGCAGCCGCAACAGCGTATCACGGCCCGGAAGATGTAAATCCCGAAAACTGGTTGATGTAAATATCGGGAAAGTATTCTGCGAACGAACGATTGCTTGAAGCTCTTGTTCTGTAGGATTTGCAGGAAGCCCGAACCCCAGAAAGGAAAGCGCTGTGTTCCGGTACAGCGTGACGCTCTGCGGCATCACGCCGGAAGCCAGCGCACTGTCCAGTGCGGCAATGGTTTCCTGGATCTGCGGCGTGATTTTTCCGTTCCGGATGGCAAAGTTCACACGGGTCGCCGTAAAGCCGGTATACTGCCGAAGCGCCTCCTGAGCAGCTTCCGGCAGGCTGAGAACCTGCTCGGACATCGCTGCCTTGACGGCCTTGATTTCAGGCGAATCAACAGGCGGCATCCCGATTTGTTTTCGTGCTTCTATCTTAGCAGAATCGTTTCGGTTTGTCGATAGATTTTGAATCTTTTGAATGCGCGCCTGCCGGGCTTCCGCATCCTCCGTCCACGTCTTGTTCCACACGTTCTGCCGACGGCCGGAGCCGGGGTCATATTCCACCCGGCAGTGGCAGCGCTCGTGGCGGCGGTAAACGTCTTTCGGCACATGGGGGTAATCGTAAGTACCGGCCAGAGCGCTGCACCATTTGCAGCAGTGGCTCTCGGCGGTGCGGATGACCCGGGGCCGCAGCCCGGCCTTGCCCTGAAACTCCACATTGGCCTTGAGGGTGTCGTCCACCACCATGCGGGAGAAGGTGCGCACCGGCTCGTCCAGTGCCCATGCCGCATCCTCGAACTGTTCCGCCGCAGACACCTTGTTCAGCAGGCCGTCCACGGCGTCCGTGTTCAGCACGGCCCGCTGCGGGGCAATGCCGAGATTGGCCTGCCGGTTCAGCGCCTGCTGCACAGCAGCGGAAGCGTCTGCTACCAGCAGGTGCTCCTCTTCCAGCAGAGGGCGCACCACCCGGTCGGCAATGTTCCAGTACAGCCTGCCGTCCGGCAGGGCATCGGCGGTCAGATTGCGGCGGAACGCCTGGGCCAGGGCGCTGCCCACAAGCTCGGCATAGTCCGCAGCGGCAGCGTAGGTGTCAGCAGCGGGCTTTGCATCGCCCAGCAGCGCCCGGAAGTCGGCCCGGATGCGTTCCAGCAGCTCGGGGGCAATGTCTTTGTCGGCCATGGGTGCCTCCTCAGCTTTCGGAACGGATGCCGGTCAGATCCCGCAGGTTCTCCGCCCCGAAGTATCCGGGGATGGCCGTGTTGATCTTGCCCACGGCGTCCCCGATGCCGGACAGGGTGGCGGCGTCCGGCTCGAACACCGGTTCCCACACCGGGCGGGTGAGGTAGAGCTGCTGGCGCTGGTAGGCAATGCCGTCCCGCATACAGGCGGCCAGATACCCTGCATTCCGGAAGCCGCTGCCAAAGGTGCGCTGCGCTTTGCGGGCGGCCAGACGCAGGCTTTCGTGGCTGGACTTGATGGCTTCGGCGCTGGACGGGTTATCGGTGACAAAACCCAGGTCATCCAGCGTCAGGCCGGTCTCACCCGCGAACAGTGCGGCAAAGGTGCGCAGCTGCTCGGTGTAGGGGCTCATGCTCTGCTGGGTGAACTGGCCCACCACCGGCTTGTCGCCGTCATCGTCCTTGGTGAACTCCAGAAAGCTGGAAATGGTGGCCTTCCACTTGTCCATGCCCTCGGCATCGTTGGAGGTGCCCAGCACGTACTTCTGCGGGAAGGAGTAGAATTCGGCGCTGATCTCGCTGCGCTTAAGGGTGCGCAGAGCACCCTGCTGCAGCCCCATGCAGGCGCGGGAAATACGGCTGTGCCCAAAGGGCCGCCGTGCATCCGGCCGGTACACGATGGGCACCAGCAGCGGGGCCGGGGCCGGGTTGGGCACCTGGTACGGCTCCTGTCCCCGGGGATAGTACCAGGTGCTGTCGGCTGTGAAGTAGGCTTCCAGCAAAGGGTTGTCCGTTTCCGGGTCCCGGGCCAGCACGGCATAGCCTTCCGTGAGCAGGCCGGTCACCTCGTCCAGAATGCCGGTGGCATTGCCGCCGTCAATGACCTGCAGCCGCGGGTAGCCGCTCTCGTCCGGGCTGATATACAGAAAGCAGCAGCTGGAAATGAGGGCGGAAAGTACGGCGCTGTCAAACAGGGTGTCGGCGTTGTTCATTTGGTAGATGGTGTTCAGGTCAAAATTATCGTCCCGGAACTCCCGCCAGACCAACCGGTCGGCCAGGGTGTCCACAGCCTTGCCGCACCAGCCCAGCACCTCGCCGAAGGAACGGAACTCTGCCGGTGTGACCATGTTGAAGTCCTTCACAGCGTTCTTCATCTCGTAATACTTGTAGCGGGCCAGCACCCGGGTGCGCTTTTGGCTCAGGCGGCGGCGCAGGCAGGCCATGCCTTTCAGGTCGGTCATGGGCGGTGGATTCTCCTTTCGCGAGAAAATATTCACAGTACGGTCTGGGAAGGTCAGAGGGCCCCCTGGGAGGGGAATACCCCCCCTGTCCCTGCGTGTGTGTTCCGGCGGCTCTGCGGGCCGTCTCAGCGGCTGTGGTAAGCGGTCCAGTCCGTGCTCAGCGGCAGGGCCGGGGCAACGTCCGTGTCCGGCTCTGCCTGCTGCTGCTCAATGGGTGTGAACAGCTTGTCGCTCTTCTGGCGGTTGCACCAAAAATGTGCCAGCTGCAGGTTGGCAAGGTCGCTGGGGTGGCCGCCCTTGGCCACGGGGATGATGTGGTCGATGCACGGCGAAAGCGGATGCGGAAACTTATAGCTGAAATCCACAGGCTTGCCGCAGATGCCGCACACGGTCTGGGTCGCGTAGATCTTTTTCTTGTTGCGCTCAAACGCCAGCCGGTGGGTGCCGTCCCGATCCGGGCGTGCAACGGTCTTTGCCATGGGCAGCTCCTTGGTGTGTTGCCTGCCAGCTCTCTCAAGGGGGGAGGGGCCTTTTGCAGGCAGGGGGTGTTTGGAAAGGCGGGGGTATAAAAAGCCCCCGGGGTATCTGCAGGCCCGGGGGGATGAAAAAAGCCGCCCATGCGGACGGCGGGAAATAGCAAAGAGACCCGGCTGGTACATTCAGGCTGTTGGTCGGTAAAAGTGTGTTCCCCTGTTGCAGCCGGGCAGCACAAAGCCCGCAGGATTGAAGGGAGTAAACCTTGCCTGCGGGCTTCGATGGTACTATTGTAGCACAGAATTTACTGCCATAAAATGACGTCTTTGCAGATTTACCAGCACAGCAGGTCGATGGCCTTGCGGTGGTGGCGGTAAACCTGCCGCTGACTGATCTGCAGATCCTGTGCGATCCGCTCCCATTTCTGGAAGCAGACATACCGGCGGCGCATGATCTCATGGTCATCCGGGTCGGTCAGGCTGAGCAGCTTTACCAGCAGGTCGCACTTGAGCAGGTCACACAGATGCAGCTGATCGTCCAGCGCTGCCTGTGCATCCTCAATGCGCTCTACACTGCGGGGCAGTGCCTGGCCGTCTCCGCCGCCTGCCGGCATTCCGGACAACTGCTGTGTGGTGCGGCCAGTATCATGCTGGGCCTCATCCAGAGCGTCACGCAGGTAATCGGCCTTTTTGCAGGCGTCCCGGTACCGCCACAGCCAGGCCTTTTTCTCTTCGTAGGTCAAACTCGTTTTCTCCTTTCTGTGGTGGGTGTGGTGGGTAGATGGCTATTTCCGAAAACTCTCTAGTATGGGAACAAAAAAATAGAATATATAGAAAAGTTCCCGGAAAGGCCCTTTTGCCACCACACCCACCACACAGTCAATTTTTCAGGCGGGTCTGTTCGTACAGCGGCGAACCAGCCGTGCTGCGGGCTGGCAGTTCGCTGCCACGATTCAAAGACAGACAACGCAGACCCTCTTCGGAGAGTTCCAGCCCAACATACTCGAAATAATACCGGCCCTTGCGCACCTCGTAGTGCTTCTTGACCTCAATGCCGAACTGCTTGTTGGCCATGCGCCACTTCTCGTTGTTGTCGCTGCACCAGTTGAGGTAGGTACGGAACAGCACGCTGGCCTGCACGGTCTGACCCTCGGCGGGTTCGGTGCAGTCGGCCAGAAAGGCGGCGATGCGGTCCTGGTCCTGCTTGTAGGCATCCACGGCCTTGTCCACAGCAGCACAGGCGGGCAGGCCGTGCTTTTTGCCGCCCTTGCTCAGGGCCAGCCACTCCTGCAGGCCGTCCAGCGCCCAATTGAGGATACCGGAAAGCTCTGCTTCCAGCTTCTGGGGCAGCAGCATGTCCTGCTTTTCCGGCGGGATGCACTGGGTGAACGGGATGAGCCGGATGCGCCGCCAGATGCCCACGTCGGTGCCATGGATGCGGGGCAGATGGTTGGTTGCCATGACCAGCTTGAACTCGGGCCGGAACTCAAACTCCTTGCCGTACTGGAAGCGGGCCGTGATGGTGTTGCCGCCGGTCATCTGCTTAACGAGGCCCTCATCCAGCATGGCACCCTGGTCTCCTTCCTCAATGGTGACCAGCCGGGCCCCTTTCAGGCGGGCCACATCGCTGCGGGCAGCCCCGGAGGAACGGCTGCGGGCGCTGGTGATCGTCTCTGCCTGGGCGTTCATGCCGTAGTCCCCAAACAGCTTGGCCAGCGCCTCCAGGAATGTGGACTTGCCGTTGGAGCCATCGCCGTAGAGGAAGAACATGCACTGCTCCCGAGTGGAGCCGGACAGGCAGTAGCCGGTCATCACCTGCAGGTATTCGGCCAGGGCATTGTCCCCGCCGGTGACGGAATCCAGAAACGCAAGCCATGTGGGCGCGGCGGCGTCCGGGTCGTAGGTGACCTGTGCCAGACGGGTGATGTACTTTTCCCGATCATGGGGCAGCAGCTTGCGGTGGGCCAGATCCAGGATGCCGTTTTTCACGTTCAGCAGGCCACGGTTCCGGTCGAACTGTTCCGGCAGCATGGGAATGCCGGGCAGATGCTGGGCCTCCTTGAGGAAAGCCTCCTTGCCGCGGCTGGAGCGGCTCTTCTGCACATGGCGGCGCTGGGCTGCGGCGTTGTCGGTGTCGCGGATGCCGAAGCAGGCTTTGTCCATCTGATCCAGCATCTCGTCCGCAAAGCGCTTGACTGCGGCCAGGTCGTCCCGCTGCCAGCGGGTGCCGTCCCACACCAGCCAGCATTTGTCGGTGGGGTTGTAGCGCAGGCGGTCGGCGTACCGGTCGCGGAAGCGGCGGGCGTTGCCGGTGTCGTCCATGGAGTAAGTCTTGACGCCGGGAGCCGGTGCGCTGGCCGGGGCCTGCTCCCTGCCGGTACCGCTGTATTTCGCATTGAGGGCACGCAGGGCTTCGTCCTGATCTGCAAAGGCGGGGCCGTCCGCCGTCTGCGGGGGTGGGGTGTACACTTCCTGACAGTCGGCCACGGCCCGGTCCAGGGTGGCATGCGCACGGCGATCATCTTTTTCTATCTCTCCAACGAGGGCGTATCTCTCTTGGAGAATGCGGCCTATCTGGGACTGCCCATTCCGCAGAAACTGAAATCCGTACTGGAGCAGCTTCACGACCGTGCAGAGAAGGAGGACGAATGACATGGCTTACACGAACAGTTCCTTGGTGTCCTACACCAAACTCAGCCCGAACCACTCCGGGCAGCGTACCCACAGCATTGACCGCATCACGCCCCACTGCGTGGTGGGTCAGTGCAGTGTGGAAACGCTGGGCAGCATCTTTTTGCCGACCTCCCGGCAGGCAAGCTGCAACTACGGCATCGGCGTGGACGGCAGGGTCGGTATGTATGTGGAGGAGAAAAACCGCTCCTGGTGCTCCTCCTCCAATGCTAACGACCAGAGGGCTATCACCATTGAATGCGCCTCTGACACCACAGAGCCGTATGCTTTCAAGGATGTGGTGTACCAGCGGCTCATTGAGCTTTGCACCGACATCTGCAAACGCAACGGTAAAACCAAGCTGCTCTGGCTTGGGGATAAGACCAAGACGCTCAACTACACACCCGCATCCGACGAGATGGTGCTGACCGTCCACAGATGGTTTGCCAACAAAAGTTGCCCCGGCAACTGGATGTATGCCAAGATGGGCGATCTGGCATCCAAGGTCACGGCAGCTCTCGGCGGCAGTGCGGAGAAGGCAACGCCCTCCAAGCAGGAGGAAAGCACTGCTGCCATCAAGGCCGGCGACCTTGTGACCATCACGGGCAGCACCTACTATAACGGCAAGACCATCCCCGGCTGGGTCAAAAAGCTCCGCTGGTACGTGGTCGAGGTCAGCGGCGACCGTGCCGTCGTCAATAAGGACGAGTCCGGTAAATACGCCATCATGTCGGCAGTCAAGACCTCCGCGCTTGCCGTGGCAGGAGCAACGACCGCCGAAACATACCGCATCCATACCGTGGTGCATGGCGACACCCTCTGGGGAATCGCTAAGAAGTATCTCGGCAGCGGCGGCCGCTACAAGGAGATCGTCAGCCTGAACGGGCTGACGAGCAATGTCATCTACAGTGGCATGAAGCTCAAAATACCGAATAAGTAAGCACAAAGCCCATCGAGGAGGTGAACCGCCCCAGAAATAGTAGACATGCACAAAAAGAGCCCTATGTAGGGTGACTCTCAACA
>CAVIXY010000047.1:0-15367 GCA_963646665.1 Bacteroides sp. CAG:545 | reverse complement strand
TCCGGGTTGACCAGGCAGGCAATGGAGAAGGCCAGGCGGCTCTTCATGCCGCTGGAAAGCTGCTTGAAGGGCCGGTCCTGGAAGTTCTGCAGCTCGGCAAAGTCGATGATCTCTTCATACTTTTCGTCCATGAACTTGCGGGTGTAGCCCAGCAAGGCACCGCGCAGATAGGTGTTTTCCTGCACAGTCAGCTCCGGGTCAAAGCCGCTGGCCAGCTCCAGCAGAGCAGCCACGCTGCCGTGGATCTCCATGTGGCCCTCTGTGGGCACCATGATGCCGGAAACGGCCTTGAGCAGGGTGCTCTTGCCTGCACCGTTGGAGCCGATGATGCCCAGCATATCGCCCTTTTCCAGCGCAAAGGACACGTTTTTGTCGGCCCAGAACTCAGTGACATGATAATTGTGCGTCAGACGGCGCATCACATATTCCTTCAGGCCGATGTCCTTGAAGTCGCCAGTCATGTAACGGATGGATACGCCTTTTGCTTCAATAATTGCCATGGTATCCCTCCTTACACATAGTACAGGAATTTGTGATTGTACTTTTTGTAAATCCAGCTTCCGATCAGAACCATGATCAATGCATAGAATAAGCACAGTACATGGAATGCTGCCGATGGAATCTCGCCTTCCAATACGATCACACGGAAGTACTTGATATAGCAGTAGATCGGGTTTACAAGAAACAGTTTCTGCATAACAGGCGGGAAAGAATCCATCGTGTAAAAAATTGCAGACATATACATCAGCAGCATGGTGAACACATCATACAGGTAACTAACATCCCTGAAGAACACAAACAGCGCCGAAAGGACCAGTCCGACACCAATGTTGAAGATGACCAGGCAAACGATCGGGTACAGCAGCAGTAAGAACGAAGCACGGAACGGTACATGATCCAGCAGTGCAAATAGGAAGAAGATACAAAGGGTCAGCCCAAAATTGATCAGCGCCGAAACATTTTTGGAAAGCAGAAACAGGTATTTGGGCACGTTTACTTTGCTGAAAATGCCCGCATTGGACATCAGCGAGTTCATCCCGCCAGCAGTGGATTCGCGGAAGTAATTGAACACCAAATTTCCGCAAAACAGGTAAATAGTATAGTGCTGCATCTGATGGGCAAAAAAGCGCGAAAACACAACGCTCATAACCAGCAGTGTCAACAATGGCGAAAGAATACTCCACGCCATACCCAGCACGGTACGCTTGTACTTTTGTTTGAAATCGCGCTTGACCAGTTCTTCAAACATGAACTGGTTCTTTTTTATTTTTTCAGTTACTTCTTCCAGCATATGATCTCCTTGTTTACTGTAGCTTTCTCTGAACCTTTTGGCAGAAGTGCACAACCGTATACCGCAGCCCATTTTCCCTGAGGCAGCGCACACCCCCGCGCACTTTTTTGGGGAACCACAGAAGTTTTCGCTCCACCCGCCGGAAAAACGCATTTTCCACCGCATCCAGCCGCTGCTGCAACGCATCGATCTCTGCCTGTTTTTGCGCCAGTTCCGCCCGGTTTCTTTCTTCCAGTTTCTGCTGTTCCCTCTGCAAATCCTGCAGAGCACGGAGCTGTTCTGCATTGTAACGCTCCAAACGGTTTGCCACTCCGTAATACCGGCGTCTGCTATCCTGCACAACGGTATGCAGGGTGTCTCTTCGATACCCCCCCCCCGTTTCCAGTGCAGCTGTCAACCATTTCTGCGCCCGTTGGCATTCCGCCTGCAGCAGACGGTATACCTTTACGTAGTCAATAGGAGCTGGCCGCCAAGCCTGGCCATCGGCATAAATTTCCGCCGGGTCATACACCATATTTGCCTGCAGGCCCAGAAGCTCCGCAACGGTTTCAAACCGCGTAGCGCCCCGGCTTGCATTGACAAGCGCCGTATACGGTTTTTCGTAGATGATTCCAAAGCAGGTGCCATGATGAGAATCCGTCAACAGGTAACTGCAGTGTTTGATGTAGTACAAAAACTGCTCAGTAGTAATGCGCGGCAGCACCGTTCCGGTATGCCAGCTGTTTACGGCCCAGGTGTACTCCTTCATGCCAAGAATGGTGATAATTTCCAGATTTTCTTTTTCTGCGATCACCTGTGCAGCCTTTTCCTTCTTCTCAGACGGATCCAGAATATAGCAGAGAAGGTAACGTTTAGGGCATTCTGCCTGCACCTGGTCTGCCAGCAGATCATAATATTTTTTCTGGCAGAGGAACACCGGGTCGATCACCTGCTCCGCTTCCAGACCAAACGCTTCCCGGCACAATTTCACGCCGCTCTTTTCGCGCACACTGATTGCATCGAACCGGCTGAAAAAATCTCTTGCAGTCTCCACCATTTCGGGATCATCGGAGAAGTTTGCATGTCCAAAAGAGGTAGAGAATGCAATTTTCTTTACATTTTTGCCCGCAAAATCCAGGAAAAAGCTGTATCCGATCAGATTTGTGCTGGGTTCCGTCCACATCTGATCGGAACCAAGCATAAAGCCATCACAGAATTGGTTGTACTCCCCCAGCTTATCAAAATCCCGCTCCCGGCTGACATAAAAATACCGGGACAAAAAGTCGATGGTCTGCTGCGTTTCCGGTTCCCAGGGGGTGTTGTTGATCTTCGGCACACGGATCAGCAGGATCTGTTTTCCCCGGTCTTGCAAAATGCGGCCTAAGGCATAATAGGTCAGCGAGCTGCCGTAGTTGGATGCAAACCACCAGCCCAGTACGCCCATATCAAACCGCATTCCGCGGCCATACCACAGGGCTTTGTGGTACCCCAGTTCATCCAGGTGGCTGAAGAAGTAACGCCGGGAGCGGTGCTTCTGGGTGGGGCCATTCAGCTGTCCATTGTACTTCCGCACCTCTTCCAGCGGCACCGGCACACAGAGCTTTGTATGGGAACGAACCGCTTTCAGCATACGGCGGCCTTTTTCATCATTGACAAGAACAAGAGAGGTACCCTTGCGGTCATCGTATGCTGGATCCAGCCGGTAAACCTGCCAGCAGTCAGCCATCGTCACATCGGCAACACGCTCTGCCCGGGCATAGGGGCAGTGGTAGCAGTTCTTGCGGTTGATGATCCCGTTCAGAAATCCCGTATACCAGGTTCCCTCGTTCCAGGCAGCCTTTTTCACATCCCCGTTTTTCAGGTATACAACGGTAGGAGTTGACCAGGTATAATATTTTTTATCCCGGAAATCAACCTTTTCGATTTTCTGCCCGTCTGTAAACTCTTTCAGGAAGGATTGATACGCCTTGACCGAGTTGGAACCGTGGCAGACCAGGTCTGCTGTATAGAGGTTTTCGTACTCTCTGCCCAAGTAACGGTACAGGCCGGCGATCTGGCAGGGACAGCCCGTGTACAAAACAGCACGCCCTGCATCAAGATATTTCTTTGCCTGCCGGTAAGTCAGCTGTGTATCGCTCTGCACATATTTAGAACCGCGAAGCTTTCCGAGTTCCTCTTGCGTCTCGGCCCAGCAATGATATACCGTCTGCCAATCTTCTGCATAAGCTGCACCGCAAACGGCACCACCTTGTTCCAGAATCCAGTCAGCCAGCAGCGTAAATGCACCGCCGGACGAACTTTTCAGACGCACCTCATCCGATGCCCAGACTGCGTAGCTGTCCGGTGTATCGTGAAGCTGCAGCGGGTGCTCTGCCGGGCAGACCGCAAGGCACTGGCCGCAGTTCACACACTGTTCCGGCGCGATCTCAGGGTATAAAAAGCCCTCGTCACTGTATTGCATGGAGATTGCATTGCAGGGGCATTTATTCACACACGCCCCACAGCCTGTGCAGTCCTCCTGTGCAACTTTTCGGATCGTACCGTCCATTTCCGTTCTCCTTTGCCCGCTGTTTATCTGCACAGCTTGTTTAGTTTATGCCAGAGCGCTTTGGTCTCCAGCCGCTGCCCGGAGATTTTTTGCTCCAGGCCGTAGTTTTCAATGATGCCGCGCAGGCTGCGGGCATGTTCTCCGGCACGTTCCAAATCTTTATGGGTCATATCCGGAACCATAAAGTTCAGCAGCCATTCCAGGTATTCAGGGCCATACTGGTCCAGCAGTCCTTTTTCCTGCCAGTAACGGGTAATTTCCTCTACCATCAGCAGATGCTGCTCCATCTTGGCGTCCGGCTCATTGCGCAGTTGCCCCATAGCAGAATCTTCACGGCACCAACGATAATGATAGAGCTGGTCCGGAATAAAGGCAAACTTTTCAGCCATAGGAAAAAGCTCAATCTGATAAACCTGGTCCTCGCCCATACTAAGCTTTTCGTTGAACCGTACATCTGCCGTCCGCAGTAGTTCATGCGAAAACGCCTGATGCCAGATAAAGGGCCTTGCACCAGGTGCCTCAAACAGAACTTCCGGTTCAAATTTATAGAAGCGCTGGAATTGGACATTCAGAGCATAATCATACCACGCTCCCGCTTTAGGAACGGTCGGAAAGCAATCTGCCCCAAATGTAATGATGTCCGTTGGTTCTTCCATACTCTCGAGCCAAACGCGTTCGCATGCATTTTCCGACAGATAATCATCTGCATCCACATACATAATCCACTCGCCGGTAGCGCTCTCAAGGCCTGTGTTTCGAGCTCTTGACACACCATTATTTTCCTTGTGGATCACTTGAATACGGCTATCCATATTTGCATATTCATCCAGCAGCTCGCCGGAGCCATCCGTGCTTCCATCGTCCACGCAGATGATCTCAATATCATACAGGGTTTGCTGCAGGCAGCTTTCCAGGCATTTGGATAAGTACGGCTTTACGTTATAAACCGGAATAATGATCGAAATTTTCGCCGCACCGCTCATGCCCTGAATAACCTCCGTTTGATCTTCGCCCAGGCCTTTTTAAAGGTGTATGTAAATCCATGTTCCCGATAGCAGTCCATGCCCTTTTCCAGATTCCATTTCAGCTTCTGACCAAACGACATGCTGCCGTGGATCGCTTTCATCAGGTCATACATCTTACCGGCTTTTTCGTCCTGCCGCCACTTGTGGTAGGTCTCGGGGTCCTGGATGATGGCTTCCAACCCACGCCATTTGTGCCATGGAAAATACTTTTTTTCGCAGTATCCAGCCATCATATCGCTTGCAAATTCTTTGGACGCAAACACAATGAACTCCCGCTGCAGCGGCTCACTCAGGCGCTCGTAGTTCCAGATGTAGGTATCATACTTCAAACGCAGGCGGATGCCTTCCATCTTGCCCTTCAGCATCGGATGTTCGTTCAAAAAGCGTTCCATCTCTGCATATTCGTCCGCCACGCAGTAGACCTTGCTCGGCGAGTTGATGGAAGATTTTTCGTTGTCCTGCCGGTAGTGCAAAAAGCAATCTGGCATCAGGCGCACACGCTTTGCGCAGCACCACACCTTAAAGTTGAAGCTGGTGTCCTGGAAAGACGCACCCGGCGTTTCATTAAAACGGATATTGTTACTGCGGATAAAATCTTTTTTGTAGATTGCCGACCAAATCGTAGGCTTGATGTTGAAAAACTCGGCCTGCTCCATGGGAGAACGAAAATCCGTGGTGGGGCAGAACACACGCCCGCACATTGCGCGTGAAGCCACCGGAGCCGGAATGTTCTTTTCTTCCGGCACCGAATAATAGTAATAAAAGCCAGCTTTTACCGCATCTAACTGATCTGCTTTGGCGCAAGCATACAGTTTTTCAAACATTTCCGGGTCTGCGTAGTCATCTGACTCCACAATGCCGATGTACTCGCCCCTGGCCATATCAAAGCCGCGGTTCATAGAGTTGCCGTAGCCGCTGTTTGGCTTGTTGATCACCACAAATCTCGGATCTTTTGCCGCATATTCCTGAATGATCGCAGGAGAGCTGTCTGTTGAACCATCGTTTACACAGATGATCTCAATGTCCTGCAGTGTCTGCCCAACGATGCTGTCCAGGCACTGACGCAGGTACTTTTCCACGTTGTAGATCGGAACAACAATTGATACCTTTGGTGTTGTCATCATGAATCCTCTCTTGTTTGTTTTATTTTACAAAATAGCGCATTTTGCGCTGCTCATAAAAGCATTGTATTCTATACTTTGCGGCATCCAGCACTTTGCAAAGCAGCAGGGAGCCAAGCATTCCCGCCAGAAAATACAAGTGATCAAACTGCCCGCATCTTACTGGTGATTCCGCCCCTGCGATGCCCGTGCAAGAATCGAAGCGCACAGGCGGTAGTCCATGCAATAGCCCTGGATCAGCACTTTGCGTTTCAGGTCAATGTCTGCTTCCATCAGCAGCTTGCGATTTGCTTTCAGTTCCGCCAGGCATTGGTGCACAACTGGCCGATAAGCAGGCTCCCTCCAGCAGTGCCCCAGTGAAAGCTCCGTCAGCAGCGTGAAATTGCTGCGGGCACGGTTGATGCGGGCATAGTCCAAATACTGTGGTGCTTTCTGTGCACACAACTGCACAACCTGTTCCCATACATCCGGCAGTTTCAGCATCGCATCTGTAAAACCGCTGGTCACGCCGGAACCGCAACGGTAGAAATAAAGTTTTTGATTGCACAATGCAATTTTTCTTGCATTTAAAATAGCCTGGCAGCTGAAAAGTACATCCTCTCCAACAGAAAATTCAATGGGGAAGCGCACACTTTCCAGTGCAGTCCGCCGGAAAAGACAGTTCCAGATATAATAAAGAGTTTGCTGCGAGCCGATTTTAAAAAAGCGTTTGGCATACGCCTGCTGCGACACAGCTTGTGCCTGTACAGGCGCAAGTCGTTCCGGCTCCGGCGGAGTTTCGCCACGCCAGAAATCTGCTGCCGCAAAATCCGCCCCGGTCTGGCACAAAGCATTATACAGCTGCTCATACATCTGCGGGTGCACCCAGTCGTCTGCATCTACAAATCCAATCAGGCTGCCCTGTGCCTGTGCAAGGCCATAGTTCCGCGCCGCCGATACCCCTCGCTCTGTGTACAAATGCACCTCGAAACGGTCATCTTTTTGGGCATAGGCCTCACATAGCTGGCGGCTGTTATCCTGCGAGCCATTTTCAACCAGGATCACCTGCAGATTGCGGTAACTTTGCCCGGCAAGAGAATCCAGACACTGCAGCAGGTATCGTGATGCATCCCGCACGGGCACAATAACGCTGATTTTGGGTGCGTTTGCTGTCACACCGCAGAATGCAAACTTTTTATCTGTCATTCGTCTTACACCAAATAAAAAACAAACTCAGCAGCTTTCCAACTGCACCGTTGCTCTGAAACGTCATACCAGTCATTCTCACGCGCAAAACACCCCGGACGGTTTACGCCCAGGGTCAGATTCAAAGGGATACCTTATGCAGGGCGGCAGGGCAAACGAATGCCCGCCCGCTGTGCAGGCTCCGTGCCGCCGCACCGTGCGTTCCCGGATTCCTGGCCACTCGTTTTCCCCCTTCCGCAAGGCAAGGGTATCCCCCATTTTTTCAATGGAACACGCAAGCGAAAAAACATCATAGTCGCATTGCTTTTTTAGAAGGCCGCCCCTTTTTTGCCCCCGAATGGTCGAAGAACAGCCGTTCGATCACTTTTTGCTTCTGCCGCATGTCGGTATGTGCATAGTGCTGGAGGGTGGTGGCTGCATTGGCATGGCCCAGCAGTTCGCTGAGGGTTTTGAGGTCGCAGCCCGCCTGCAGGCAGGCTGTGGCAAAGGTGTGCCGCAGAGCATGCGGGCGCACCGATTGCACCTTGGCCTGCTTCAGGCAGGCATGGATGCTTTTGCGGTAGCAGCGCGGCTCCACCGGCTTTTCGGTGCTGCCCGACAAAAACCATGCGTCTGCGGGGCAGTTTTCCCGCAGCTTTTTCAGGGCAGAAAGCAGCGGTTTGGGCAGTGGCAGCTCCCGGCAGGATGTACGTGTTTTCGGGGTCTGAATGACCACCCGGGTATGGCCGTTTCCGCAGGAAATGCGGCTGACCGTGCGCCGCACCCGCAGCGTTCCGGCGTTCAGGTCAAAATCGTTCCATTTCAGGCCGCAGATCTCGCCAATGCGCAGACCAAGCTCCATGCCCAGCAGCACAC
This sequence comes from Bacteroides sp. CAG:545, assembly GCA_963646665.1. GTDB lineage: Bacteria > Bacillota > Clostridia > Oscillospirales > Ruminococcaceae > Faecalibacterium. The sequence continues at coordinate 7,363 of CAVIXY010000047.1, read as the reverse complement.
CAAGCTTTCGCGGCGTAGGTGCGTTCAAAATAAAGCGGTGAAGCTGTTCCTGCTCTTCGCGCGGCAGCATCGCGGGAGCGGCATCCCGGGCGCGGGGCAGCCGCACACAAAGCTCCATTGGCCGCAGCAGGTGCAGCCGTGCGGCATAGCGGCAAAGGCGCCGCACCATGGAAAGGCACTCTTTGGCGGAAGAATGCCCCAGTGGCCGGTGCTCCCCGTTGGGCGCGGAAATGATCTGCTGCACCCCTTCTTCCAGTATCTGCTCGTTGAGGGCAGCCAGCGGCCGATCGCCCAGCACCGGAAGAATATATTTATATAAGGTATACTGGTAGTGTGCGCAGGTGGATTCCTTGATGCTGCACCGAATGGAATGCAGGTACAGCTCAGCCAGAGCCGCAACGGTCAGGCCGTTGTCCGTCAGGTTGAAAAAGCCATATTCCGCTTTCCGGCGCAAAAGGGCCTGCCGGACTTCTGCGTAAGTGTGCCCGTAAACATAGCCCCAGAGCACCTTTTTCTCCCGGCGTCCCTTGATGTACCGCCCCTCCCAGCGGCCATCTTTTCGTTTGTGAATATTTTCACCATGCCGTGCCATTGGAATTACCTCCTTTATTTGACCACTTCCTGCCCCCTTACCAGTGCGTTTTGCCGGAAATAAACGATACAAATGCAAATTTTCGGTACGGCAACCCGGGAGCTGGTGCACCTTGCTATTGATTCTTGGGTGCATCTATGATAGAATATGGAAAGGTTTAGTACAATTATGTCGAACGAACGGTATCCTCCATTGAAAAAATGGGGGATACCCTTGCCTTGCGGAAGGGGGAAAACGAGTGGCCAGGAATCCGGGAACGCACGGTGCGGCGGCACGGAGCCTGCACAGCGGGCGGGCATTCGTTTGCCCTGCCGCCCTGCATAAGGTATCCCTTTGAATCTGACCCTGGGCGTAAACCGTCCGGGGTATTTTGCGTGTGAGAATGACTGGTATTCGGAAAGGTGATGATCGGCACTGTGGGTTCCCGTAAAAACAGACCCTCGCTTTCCACGGTGGCGCTGTTTAAAAATGTGCGTTCCGCCGAGTGCATCGAGCTGACCTCCGCACAACTGCAGCAGCTGCAGCAGCTGCTTTTTGAGATCCTGTGCGACCTTGACACCTTCTGCCGGGAAAACGATATCCACTACTATCTGGGCGGCGGGTCTGCGCTGGGCGCGGTACGGCACAAGGGGTTTATCCCGTGGGATGACGACATTGACATCAACATGCCGCGGAGCGATTACCAAAAGTTCATTGCGCTTTTTCCGCGCGCCATGGGGGACCGGTACTGGCTCCACACCCCCGAGCACACGCAGAATTACGGCCTGCTGCTGGCGCGCGTGCGCCGGAAAGGCACCAGCGTAAAGACCCGCGAGGACTTTTTTAACCGCGAATGCGGTGCGTTCATTGATATTTTTGTGGTGGAAAATGCACCCGACAACCGCGTTCTGCGCACGCTCCACGGTGTTGGGTCGCTGGCACTGGGGTTCCTGCTTTCCTGCCGGAAATTTTACTGGGAGCGCAAGCCCCTGAAAAAGCTGCTGGACGAAAGCACCGGCTGCGAGGACCTGCGCTTTGCCTACCGCGTAAAAATGACTCTTGGCTTTTTTACAGCCATTCTGCCCATTGGTGCCTGGGTGCACCTGAACCACTGGTGGAACGGCCTGTGCAAAAATGAGCACAGCCGCTTTGTTACCGTACCGGCCGGCCGGAACCATTATTTCCGTGAGCTTCTGCCGCGGGATGAGGTTTTCCCGCTGGTGCCGCGCAGTTTTGAGGGCCGGGACATGTACACCGCCCGAACGGATCAATACCTTCGCCAGCTTTACGGCGATTATATGCAGCTGCCTGCCAAGGAGGCACGCGAAACGCACATTTTGTTCAAGCCATTTTACCTTGGAGATGAAGAGGATAGGAGAAAGCCATGAATTATGCGTTGATCTTTGCGGGCGGCACCGGCAGCCGCATGAACAGCAAAACGCTGCCCAAGCAGTTTCTGGAATTGCACGGCAAGCCGATTATTATTTACACCATTGAACTGTTTGAAGAGCACCCGGACATTGACGGCATTGTAGTGGTCTGCCTGGAAAAGTATATTCCGTACCTGGAAAAGCTGCTCAAAAAGTTCCAGATCAGCAAGGTGCAGGCCATTGTGCCCGGCGGCGAAAACGGCCAGGAATCCATTTACCACGGCGTGAAGATGCTGCACGAACTTTGCCCGGAGGACACCATTGTTCTGGTGCACGATGGCGTCCGTCCGCTGATCAATGCGGACACCATTACAGACAACATTGCCTGCGCCAAAGAAAACGGAAATGCCATTACCACGTCCCGTGCAACCGAGACCGTTGTGCTGCTGGGCGAGGACGGCCAGATCGAAAAAATTGCAGACCGCTCCCGCTGCGAAATGGCCCGCGCGCCCCAGACCTTCCGGCTGGGCGAGCTTTACGCCAACCACGAGCGCGCCATTGCGCAGGGCATCCACACCTTTATTGATTCCGCAAGCTTAATGCAGTATTACGGCGCCATTCTGCATACCGTGCAGGGGCCGACCGACAACATCAAGATCACCACCCCGCCGGACTTTTATATTTTCCGTGCCATCAAGGATGCGCAGGAAGATTCGCAGATTTTTGGCTTGTAAGAGGAAATACCTATGTGGTTGGAAACACCTGTATTTGCGCAGGATCTGGAACAGTTCAGCAGCGCGGCCTTTCTGCCCTGGGACGCTCTGCGCCGGAAAACCATTTTTGTAACCGGGGCCACCGGCCTGATCGGCTACACGCTGGTAAGCGGGCTGATTTATGCCAGCCGGGTGCGCAAACTGGACCTGAAAATCATTGCCCTGGTGCGCAGCCTGCCGGCGGCACAAGAAAAATATGCCGCTCAGCTGGCAAGTGGCACCGAGCTGCAGTTTGCCGTGGGTTCGGTGGAGCAGCTGCCGGACGTGCCGGAACCTGTTGACTACATCATTCACGGTGCCAGCCAGACGGCCAGCCGTGCGTTTGTGGAACAGCCGGTGGAAACCATTGGCACGGCCGTAAACGGAACGCAGAATGTGCTGGAATTTACCCGCCGCAAGCAGGTGCAGGGCATGGTCTATCTTTCCAGCATGGAAGTGTACGGGCAGGTGCAGGAAGAGCGGCTTTTGTCGGAGAGCGATCTGGGGTATCTGGACCCGCTGAAACTGCGCAGCAGCTATCCGCAGGGCAAACGCATGTGCGAGACCCTTTGTGCCGCTTATGCGCAGGAGTACGGGCTGAACGTTATGGTCGCCCGCCTTGCGCAGACCTTTGGCGCAGGCGTGCGCAAAACGGATAACCGCGTTTTTGCGCAGTTTCTGCGCAGTGCGCAGGCCGGGCAGGAAATCGTTCTGCTGACAAAAGGGCTTTCTACCCGGATGTACGTCTATACCATGGACGCCGCACTGGCCATTATGACCCTTTTGCTGTGTGGAGAGCGTGCCCGTGCATACAACATTGCCAACAAGCAGACGTACAGTTCTGTGCGGCAGATGGCCGAGCTGGTTGCCGCAGCATTCAGCCGCGGCGAGCAGCCGGTAAAAGTTGTTGTAGACGAATCCGATGGAACCGGCAAAAAGCTGTATCCGCCGGATTGCTTCCTGAAGCTGGATACTTCCGCTTTGGAAGCGCTGGGCTGGAAGCCGTCTGTAGGGCTGAAGGAAATGTACGAGAGAATGTTATTGGCAATGTAATTTGGTGGATTTGTGGAGGTTTTTGTGTCATTCACGGAGAGTTTCAAAAATTTTTTAAGAAAATTTTTAATGGTACGGTACTTTCAAAACGGAAAAGTTCAGCTTTGCTTGAAACTCCCGTTGTATACAGTTGATTGGAAAAAGCATATTGCGGCACCTTTGCTAATCAAGTTTAATGCACGTGCTCTTTATAAAATATTTTATGCATCCAAACCCATTGTACCCAATAAAATCGTATTTGATAACTACATGGGAAAAGGCTTTGGCTGTAACCCCAAGTATGTTGCATTGAAATTGCTGGAAAAATATCCCGGACAATTTGATATTGTCTGGCTTGCCACGCAGAAAAACAGCGGCGGTTTTCCAGAGGGTATTCGTGTTGTAGATTATGATTCCCGCGAAGCGCGAGAAGAATTTGCCACCGCAAAAGTTTGGGTGACAAATTACCATAAAATCGCTTTTATCAAAAAAGGAATGTACAAGCGGCCTGAACAGTTCTACATTCAGATGTGGCACGGTTCTTTGGGCATTAAAAAGATTGAAAACGATGTTGCAGGATTAACTGTGAACGATAGCTGGTTAAATATGGCGCAGCTCAATTCCAAAATGACCGACTATTGGATTTCCAACAGTTCTTTTGAAACATCCATTTATAAGCGCGCTTTCTGGCAGGTGGAAAACATTTTGGAATACGGCCATCCTCGTGACGACCTTCTTCTGGGTGATACCCGTGCCGCGCGTAAAAAGGTTGAGCAGACTTACGGCATTCACAATAAAAAGATTTTGTTTTATGCGCCAACCTTCCGTGAAGATTACCGGCTGGATTGTTACCGGATCAACTATTCGGGTCTGCAGGCCGCTCTTGCGAAAAAGTTTGGCGGCGAATGGGTCGTTTTGGTCCGTCTGCATCCGCGTGTCCAAAAATATGCTTCGCAGGTTGTTCCGCAGAGCCAGAGTATTTTTAACGCTACAGATTATCAGGATATTCAGGAATTACTGGCAGCCGCAGACTGCATGATCACCGACTACTCCAGCTGTATCTTTGATTACGTCCTGACGCATCGGCCTGCATTGATTTATGCACCCGACTTGGAAGAATACAATACGGAACGCGGCTTCTATTATCCATTGGAAGAAGCCCCCTTCCCCATCGCACGTGATAACTTCCAGCTCATTGATCATGTGAAAAACTTTGACTTGCCCAGCTATGAGAAAAAGTGCGATGTATTTTTGAAACAAAAAGGATGCATTGAAGATGGACAGGCATCCGAAAAAGTTGCTGACCTGATTTATCAGCTGACAGCCGGGCAAAAGGTAGAGTGCGCGAATGTCTAAAAGAAATGAACTCGTAGAACTTTATCGTTTTATCATCGCAGTCTCTATTGTTGTTCACCATATTATTTATCATGCAGGAGCCGGAGATATCAACAATCTTCGTTTTGGTGTTGAGTTTTTCTTTATACTGTCCGGTTTCCTGTTGATAAGCCATTGCGAAAAGAAACCCGATGAAAGCATTTCTCATTTGATGCTTGGAAAAATCCGGCATTTTTATCCATACGTTGTCATTCTCTATCTTGTTGCTGCGGTTATGACTTCTTTATGGTCAAATGAACATTTTGTAGTGAATTTTTACAATCATCTGCATCAGCTTCTATTTTTGTCAGATGCTTTTAAAGGCAAAGTCTCTTATCTTGAAGGCACCGGCCATCTTTGGTTTATCACCGAAATGCTTTGGGCTACTATAATTTTGTCAGCGCTTATAAAACACGCTCATAAGCTTTATGAATCTTTTCTATGCGCACTCCTTACGGGGGGGGGTATATTGCAGTTCTTCGTTGTAGCGGAAACTTGACAACTGCAGTTTCTTGGAAGATTGGCGAAAACAAAATCTATGTTCCGCTCCCCCTTCTTCGTGCATTGGCCGGAATGGCTTGTGGAACCATCGTATATTTTATTTTTCGGCATCTTTGTCAATATTCCTACACACAGTTTGCCAAAAAGGGCGGTACACTCCTGTCATTTATTGCACTGTGTATGGGATTATGGCTTTCAGCACGAGGAAAAGAACACGCTGTCAATTCTTACGGGTGGCGTTCAATTTTAGTTGTGCTGTTATATGCTACTGCACTTTTACTTGCATTTACCTTTTCACAAGACATTATCCAAAACCAAGCATTGAAAAAACTGTGTTGTCTCGGCGGTAAATACTCTCTTTCCATTTATATGGTGCACTTGCTTGTAATCTATACTGGAATTCATCTGGGTATTCCCTATGGAAAAAAGTTTTGGCTGGTCGTATTTATCGGAACTGCGCTTGCTACAGTTCTGATTGAATGCGGGGCCTCAATTCTCCGGCTTGGCTGGGCAGCTTTTGTAACCTGGCTGAAAAAACGTTGTATCGTATCTCCTACCGAAACTCATTGAGAAAGTTCTGATCATGATGGAATGGACAAAAAAAACAATTGAAAAAGCGCGCAAGTCTGCGTTTTTGTTCTCAGAACTGGTCAAACGCGACTTCAAGCAAAAGTATAAGCGCACCGTGCTGGGCATGGGGTGGAGCGTGCTTTCGCCGCTGCTGACCCTGCTGGTTATGAAAATTGTCTTTACGCAGTTTTTTGGCCGCCACACGCCGCACTATACCACCTATCTGTTCAGCGGCACCCTGCTCATGGGCTTTTACAAAGAAGCCACCAAAAGCGGCATGAGCAGCCTGATGGACAATGCAAAGATCATTTCCAAAATCAACGTGCCCAAGTATTTGTTCCTGTTCAGCAAAAATATTTCGGCCCTGGTCAACTTTGCGCTCACGCTGGTGGTTTACTTTATCTTCTGTGCCCTGGACGGCATCACCTTTGGCCCCCACATGCTGGCACTGCTGTACCCGGTGCTGTGCCTGACCGTTATGAACATTGGCATTGGCATGGTGCTTTCGGCCATGTATGTGTTCTTCCGGGATACACGCTACCTCTACGATGTTTTTCTGACGCTGCTCAACTACCTGTCCGCCATCTTCTATCAGGTGGACAAGTACCCCCCTGCCGTGCAAAAGCTGTTTTTGCTCAACCCGGTTTACTGCAACATCAAGTATTTCCGCGTGATCACCATGGAAGGCACCATTCCCTCTTTGCAGTATCACCTGCTGCTTGCATTTTATGCCCTTGTATTTCTGGCACTGGGCTGCTGGATCTACAAGAAGAAGAACCACGAATTCGTTTATTATTTCTGATCGAGGTGTAAAATGGCAGCAATCGAATGCAAAAATGTCAGCATCCGCTACATTACCGGTGACTTCAAGGACATCGGCCTGAAGGAATATGTGGTGCGCCGCCTGTCGGGCAAGTATCACGTTACCGAGTTCTGGGCGGACAAGGGCGTTTCCTTTACGCTGGAAAAAGGCGACATGCTGGGCATCATCGGCTCCAACGGTGCCGGAAAAAGCACCCTGCTCAAAGCGATCTCCGGCATTATGATCCCCACCGAGGGCAGCATCCATGTGCATGGCCGGATCGCCGCCCTGCTGGAACTGACCAGCGGCTTTGACGGCGATCTGACCGTGCGGGAGAACACCTACCTGCGCGGTGCCATGCTGGGCTACACCCGCAAGTTCATGGACGAAA
>CAVIXY010000046.1:0-16049 GCA_963646665.1 Bacteroides sp. CAG:545 | reverse complement strand
GGTAATCTTCGTACTTAGCGCCGAACTTCAGGGTGGGGAAGATGTAGTTCTCCACAAAGTCCTTCTTCAGGTCCAGCACATACAGCTTGGAAGCGCCGGTAGCCTTGGCCTTTTCTTCCAGGCCGTCCAGTTCGGTGCCCTGGCCCACATCACCGGAAACGGCAATGACTTCGCAGTTGTTGTAGTTTTCCTTCAGCCAGGGAATGATAATGGAGGTATCCAGACCGCCGGAGTAAGCCAGAACGACTTTTTTGATGTTTTCCTTTTTCATGATGATTGCTCCTTTTAAAAATACACTTTTGTTCTCTGATGCAAGCATCCCTCTTGCACCCTCTCGCGTCTTGCTGTTTGCTATGCTTTTATTATACGCGGCGCGGCTTTTGCGTCAATGCCGAAAACCGCCAAACCTTGGCCCCTTTTGCCGTGCGTTTTGGTTTATTTTGCATCTTTATTCAATGTTTAAATCATATATGCAAATAATATGCATTTCAAATGTATTTTTGCAGGGGCGGCCTTCCGGTGTACCGGGCCGTCTTGCAGCATCCTGTAAAACACCCGTCCGTGTGTTCCCCCGGAACTGCAAAGGAGCCGCCCGGCCAAAGCCGGGCGGCTCCTGTTTGTTACTCAGCAATTTTGTTTTTCCGCCCCAAACGGGCACCCGGCGGCCTGCCATGCGGCGCAGAGAAGTTCCTTTTGGGCCTTGGGCAGCTTTTTCAGGGCGGCTTCCCGGCGCAGGGCGGCCGATTTATCTGCGCAGCGCTCCACATAGGCAAAGCCCACTGCGCCCTTGGCGCGGGTATAGCGGGCACCCCGGCCGCTTTGGTGGGCTTTCAGGCGGGCGGCAGGGTCGTTGGTCCAGCCGGTATAAAGCTGGCCGCCGGGGCAGCGCACCATATACACAAAGGCGGCTTTGGGCCGCGCCGGGTGGTCAGATGCGGCCATTGTTTTTCAGCACCTGACGGCAGGCGGCCAGAGCAGTTTCCTTGTCCTTGGCGGTAATGAGGAAGCGGCTGGCGTGGCAGAAGCTGATGCCCGGAATGCCGCTCTTCTGCTCAATGACCTCCTGCGGCTGGCCCGCCCAGCTCTGGGGGAAGGGCAGCTTGGATTTTTTGGTCTTGTGGTCGGTGACGCACTGGGCGCTCCACCCGCCGCGCTGGCTGGGGTACACCACAAACAGGGCGTCCGTCTTGTACAGGCCGTTTTTCCAGGGCAGGTAGCAGGGCAGCACCACAATGCCGTCCCGGGAGTTCTGATACGCCTGCTGCACTTTTTCGTCTGCGCGGTTCACGGCGTTGGCGCTGTCGATCTGATGTTCCAGAATCTGCTTTGCCACGGCTACCGCTTTGAAAAAGCAGGCGTCCTGATCTTCCTTGGAGTCCCACACCGGGTTGAAAAAGCCGATGGCATCGCACAGGCTGTTCTGCTCGCCGGTGTTGTCGTTCAGGTCCAGCGGCTGGATGAAGTTTTCATCAATCAGCCGCGCCTGGCGCTCGCCCACAAGGCCGGGGCCGAGCACCCGCCACAGCAGGCCGAAGGCTGCATAGGGCACACCGTTGGGGCGGCACTCCCGGGGTTCCTGGTGGTGGTCGAACATGCCAAAGCCGATGTCGTACACAATGCCGTCAAAGTCATCGGGCACCACAAAGCCGCGGGTGATCTTGATATCCGGCCGCAGGATCTGCAGCAGGGCCGTGGCAAACACATCGTCTGCATGGAATTTGCCGGCATGGGTAAAGCCGTTTGCAGGAATTTTCATGAAAGGTACCTCGTTCATCCATATTTGATACCAGTATAGCACACTTTGCGGCGGGGGACAATAAAACATACCGGCGCAAAAAAGCAGCCTCCGGCAGGCTTGACACTCCTGCCGGAGGTTGCTATAATACAAATAGAAGAGCACTGCTGACAAGCGGTTGGCTCCGATTTAGCTAGGGTCTAAAAAGAACCGTCACCGTACCGGGGTGGCGGTTCTTACTTTTTCACGCGAATGGTGAATGTCAATCCAAACAAGTGGAATGTCAAAGTAATTGGCATGTACCCACCCCCTTTTCGGAAGTGAGAGCCAAACCGCCTGCCGTTGTTCTGCAGTGCTCTGCCCACCGCATGACGCGGCGGACAATTTTAAAATAACATACTTTCTGACAAAAAGCAACCCGCACGCGGCATTGCACCGTGTGCGGGCTGCTTTTTATGTTCAGAGGGTTACTTTTTCGTCTTGCGGGCCGGTTTCCTGGCCGGGGCGGGGGCCGTTTCCGGCTCGCCCAAGGCCAGCACCTGGGTCAGTTCTGCCTGCACCTTTGCGTTGGCGGCATCGGTCACGGCCAGCACATCGGAGTAGAACTGCTCCATGCCCTCGCGGGTGGAGAAGTTCGCCACATACATCTGGTTGCCCATGGCACCGGACAGCGCCTCCGGGATGCGGTCCACCATGCGCATATTTTCCTGGTACTTCTGCATGATCTGCTCGTGGCTGTACACAAAGTGCTTGCCATCGCGGCGGCCTGCAAAGGCACAGTAGAAGTGCTCGCCCACCGGCATATCGGTGCCGCCAAAGGCGATCATATCGGCCCAGATCTTGTACACGTTGGTGGAGCGGGCAAAGTTGATCATATCCGGGGTAAAGCCGCCGCAGGGGCGCATATTGACCTCCAGGGCCACGATCTGGCCCTTTTTGCCCATGCTGGCCTGATCCTCGGTCATGCGGAAGAACTCAAAGTGGATGAACCGGCTCTTGACGCCAAAGCTCTTAACAGCGGCACGGCCTGCGGCGCGGGTGTCCTCGGGCAGGTCCTTGATGATGTAATAGATGGAGTTGTCGTTGTCGTTCACGATATCCATGATGGACACGGGGCTGACGTTGCCGGCCTCAAAAATGGGGTTGCCGTTGGCGTCAATGATGGCATCGTAGCTGTTCACCTCGGCGTGCACGAACTCCTCCATGATGTACTCCACAGAGGGGTGGTTGGCCATTTTATAAACAAGGAACTTTTTCAGCTCGTCATCGCTGGACAGCTTGTGGGTATCGGAAGCGCCCACGCCGTTGTCCGGCTTGACCACCACAGGGTAGCCCACCTCGTCAATGAACTTTTTGCAGCCGTCAAAATCGTCCACCATGTGGTAGCGGGCGGTGGCGATGCCAGCCTTCTGATAGTACTCCTTCATCTTGCTCTTGTACTTGATGCGGGGCATATCGGAAGTCTGGAAACCGCTGGTGATGTGGAAATCGGTGCGCAGGGCAGCGTCCCGCTCCAGCCAGTATTCGTTGTTGGACTCCAGCCAGTCAATGCGGCCGTGCTTGAAGGTGAGGAACGCCACCGCACGGTAGACCTCATCGTAGTTTTCCAGGCTGTTCACCTTGTAGTATTCGTTCAGGCTTTCCTTCAGCTCCGGCTTCAGCTCCTCATAGGGCTGGTCGCCGATGCCCAGCACGTTCATGCCGTTGTTTTTCAGCTCCCGGCAGAACTGCCAGTAGTTGGTGGGGAAGTTGGGGGAGATAAAAATAAAGTTCTTCATGGTGTTTTTTGATTCCTCTTTCACTGCTGTCCAAGAATATACGGCATGTAATACACAACCTGTTTATACCACCAATCCCAGTCGTGCTTGACATCGTGGCCCCACAGGTCCACCCAGACGGGGATATGCTTGGCCTCGAAGATGCGCTTGAGGTACCAGGTGGTGTCCGGCTGCTCCCAGTCGCCCTGGCCGCAGCAGATCACCGCCTTCTGGCTGCGGTACAGCTGCATGTAGGGGTGGTCTTCCGGGAAGTTCTTCATGTAATCCACAGGGGAGTTCATGTACACCAGCTCGTCCATATAGTCGCCAAAGCCGTAGTGAGCGGTGTAAATGCCGCTGAGGGCCAGGCACCCGCAGAAGATATCCGGGCGGCGCAGGTACAGGTTCACCGCGTGGGTAGCACCCAGGCTGCAGCCAAAGGCAATGACGCCGGGCAGGTCGGCCCAGCCGTTGCGCTCCTTGGCCATGTACTGGATCTTGGGCACGGCTTCGTCCACAATGTAGTGCAGCCACTGCTCATACCGGCGGATGCGCCAATAGGGGTCGCCCTGGGTATCCGACCAGGTTTCCTGGTCCAGCGTGTCGATGGAGATCACCATGATCTGGCCGGACTCGATCCAGGGTGCCAGGGTATCGTTCATGTGGAAATTTTCAAAGTCGTAAAAGTGGCCGTCCTGGCAGGGGATGTACAGCATCGGGCGGCCGGCATGGCCGTAGATCTTGCACTCCATGTCCCGGCCAAGGGCAGGGCTGTAATCCTTGAAATACTGCATTTCCATGGTGGTTCCTCCTTTGATAGGCTTCCCCCTCGGGGGAAGCCTTTACTCCTCTACCTCATACATCAGCGTGTGGAACACAAACGGCAGCTGCTTTTCCCAGCTGGCTTCGCTGTGGGTGCCGCCGGGCACGATGCGGCTGGTCAGGTGGACGCCGCGGGTCATCACCTTGCCGCACATGTCAGCAAAGCTGCGGCGCATCCCGTCATGGTTGCCCATCTCGCGGGAGCCGTAATCCATGTACAGCACGGTATTCGGTTCCAGCTTGGCCCGGCTCACAAGGCCGGAAAGCTTTTCCGGCGAGACCCAGAGAGAGGGCGACAGGGCCGCTGCCCGGCTGAAGGTATCGTTGTACTGCAGCAGGGCATACAGGCTCATCAGGCCGCCCATGCTGCTGCCGCCGATGAAGGTATGTGCCCGGTCCGGCAGGGTGCGGAAATTGCGGTCGATGAAGGGCTTGAACCGGTGGATGTACCAGCTCATGGTAGCCTGGCCCTTGCCGTCAAAGTGGCCGAACTGCGGGTCATCGAAGCGGTAAGGCGAATACTCCACCAGCCGCTCGTTGTTGGCCCCAGCATTGCACTCCACTGCCGCCACGATCAGCGGGGTGTCGGTATAATCCAGATAATCCGCCACGCCCCAGCTCTTGCCGTAGGTGGCGTCCTCGTCAAAGAACACGTTCTGGCCATCGAACATATACAGCACCGGGTACCGGCGCTCCGGCTCGGCTTCGTACATGGTGGGCAGATAAACATACACTCTGCGCTGCTCGGTGCCGTTTACGGCAGGGTAGCTCACGCTCCATTTTTTGATCATGGTGGTTTTTCCCTCTCAATCTTTCCTGCGCGCAGCCTGCCGCCATGCAGGCCGCGGTTCTGGATTCAGTTTAGCACCGCCGCGCACAGAATGCAATTGTGCCGGAAAATTTTGGAGTTTTGACGGAGAACTCCCTCTCAGGCTCCCCTTTGCAGAAAGGCTTCCCCTGGCCGGGGGAAGCTGTCACCGCAGGTGACTGATGAGGGCGCTGTTTTCCTGCAGCGTCATCTGCCGATGCACCCTCATCCGGCTCGTAAACTCGCCACCTTCCCCCGTCTGGGGGAAGGCTTTTGCTTTTCCGTCAGATGCATAAAAGCTCGCCCTTCGGGAGAGCTGTCAGCGCCGTCAGGCGATGACTGAGAGGGTTCGTCCGGATACGGCAAACGCCGCCGAGCGGTGAGCCTGGCGGCGTTTATCCTAATTCTGAATAAAAAGGTTCTCTCCGGAGAATCTCGGGTCAGTTCTTTTTCTCGACCGGAACGATCCAGCCCTTGGTGTCGGGGATCTTGCCCCACTGCATACCGGTCATGGTATCGTACAGCTTCTGGGTGACAGGGCCGATCTTGCCATCGCCGATGTAGGCGTGCTCGCCCTTCCACACCAGCTCCTTGACGGGGGACACAACGGCAGCGGTACCGGTGCCGAACACCTCTTCCAGCTTGCCTTCGCGGGCAGCCTGCATGATGTCGGCAATGGCCAGCTTGCCCTCGATGACCTCGTAGCCCCAGTCCTTCAGCAGCTCAATGCAGCTGCGGCGGGTAACGCCGGGCAGAACGGTGCCCACGGTGGCGGCGGTGTAAACCTTGCCGTCGATCTTGAACATGATGTTCATGCTGCCGACTTCCTCAACGTACTTCTTTTCCACGCCGTCCAGCCACAGCACCTGGGCATAGCCCTGCTCTTCGGCCAGCTCGCCGGCCTTGATGGAAGCTGCGTAGTTGCCGCCGCACTTGGTAAAGCCGGTCAGGCCGGGAGCGGCACGGATGTACTCATCCTCAACATAGATGCGCACGGGGTTGATGCCCTCGGCATAGTAAGCGCCCGAGGGAGCTGCAATGATGCAGAAAATGTAGTGCTTGGAAGCATGGACGCCCAGGCCCACATCGTTTGCAAACACGAAGGGACGGATGTACAGGGAAGCACCATCGGTGTGGGGCACCCAGTCGCGGTCCACATCCACCAGGGTCTCAACTGCCTGGATGTAATTCTCCACGGGGATCTTGGGGATGCACAGACGGTCGGCAGAATCCTGGAAGCGCTTTGCGTTGCAGTCCGGGCGGAACAGCTGCACGGTGTCGTCTGCAGTGCGGTAGGCCTTCATGCCCTCAAAGATCTCCTGAGCATAGTGGAACACAACGGTTGCCGGGTCCAGCTCAAAGGGGCCGTAGGGGACGATGCGGGCATCGTGCCAGCCTTCGCCCTCGGTGTAGTCCATCACGAACATATGGTCGGTGAACTTTTTGCCAAAGCCCAGATTGTTCTCGTCAGGCTTCTCCTTGGGAGAAGTGGTGCGAGTGATCTTGATATCCAACATGATAAATTTCCCTCTTTCCTGAATCGCGGGTGCGCACAAGCCTGCACCCGAAACGCCGAATGTTGCTTTCTATTATAATATTATGCGCCGTATTTGCAAGGAATCGCAAAATGTTTCATCTTTCGCCCCGGTAAGTTGCGCTAAATTATGAGCAGACCGCTGTGCAAACTGCCAAAAACATGATACAATAGAACCGAACGGGCACCCGCCCGGAAGGGAGTTTTTATGATCCAAGGCGTGATTTTTGATATGGACGGCCTGATGTTCGACACCGAGCGCATCTGGATGCGCTGCTGGCAGCCGGCGCTGGAGTCCCTGGGCATGACCTACAAAGACGGGCTGGACACCGCGGCCCGCGGCACCTCCGGCGAATCCATGCGCCGGGTGCTGCGCCAGTTTTACGGCGAAAACGCCGACATCGGGGCCATTGAGGATGCCCTGTACCGCACGGCAGCCCCCATTTTTGCAAAGCCGGTGCCCAAAATGGAGGGCCTGGATGATCTGCTGAACTGGCTGCAGGCCCACAACATCCCCATGGCGGTGGCCTCTTCCAGCCGGATGCCCACTATTCTGGGCCACCTGAACAACTGGAATATGGCTCCTTATTTCAAGGCCATCGTCTCCGGCGATTTTGTCACCCGCTCCAAGCCCGACCCGGAGATCTTTCTGCTGGCCGCCGAAAAGCTGGGCACGGCACCCGCCGAGACCCTGGTGCTGGAGGACAGCTACAACGGCGTGCGGGCCGGTGCTGCCGGCGGCTTTGTGACCGTGATGGTGCCGGACCTTTCGCCCGTTACCGAGGAGATGCGCCGCCTGTATACGGCCGAGTGCCCCGACCTGCACGCGGTGCGCGCAAAACTGGAAGCAGGCGCATTCTGACCCGGCAGCAGGGGAGGTACCAAGCCCCTGCCGCCGGGCGCTGCGCCCGGGTTTATAGGTAGAATGAAATGATAAGAAGCAGACCACTGGAATGGAAGGAGACTTTTGCATGGAAAACATCAAGAAGAACTTTGGTTTTGGCTGTATGCGCCTGCCCATGAAGGGCAGCGAGGTGGATCTGGAAGAGACCAGCCGCATGGTGGACGCCTTTCTGGACGCCGGTTTCAACTATTTTGACACGGCCCACGGCTACATTCAGGGCAAGAGCGAAACCGCGCTGAAAGCCTGCCTGACCAGCCGCTACCCCCGCGACCGCTACATCCTGACCGACAAGCTTACCGCCAACTTTTTCAAGACCGAGGCCGACATCCGCCCCTTCTTTGCCGGCCAGCTGGAAGCCTGCGGCGTGGACTACTTTGATTTTTACCTGATGCACGCCCAGGGTGCCGGAAACTACGCTCATTATAAGGAATGCCGCGCCTACGGAATGCCGCGCCTACGAGACCGCCTTTGCGCTGAAGGCCGAGGGCAAAATCCGCCACGTGGGCATCTCCTTCCATGACCGCGCCGAGGTGCTGGAGCAGATCCTGACCGACTATCCCGAGATCGAGGTGGTGCAGATCCAGTTCAACTACGTGGACTACAACGACCCCGCTGTGCAGAGCCGCAAATGCTACGAAGTGTGCCGCAAATTCGGCAAGCCGGTGATCGTGATGGAGCCGGTGAAGGGCGGCAACCTGGTCAGCCTGCCCGAGGACGCCAAGGCGGTGCTGGATGCGCTGCACGGCGGCAGCCCCGCCAGCTATGCCATCCGCTTTGCCGCAGGCTTCCCCGGCATGATGATGGTGCTTTCCGGCATGAGCAGCCTGCAGCAGATGCAGGACAACCTTTCTTACATGAAGGACTTCCAGCCGCTGAACGAGACCGAGCTGGCCGCCGTGGAGCAGGTGCAGAAGATCTTCCACAGCAAGCACCTGATCCCCTGCACGGCCTGCCGCTACTGCACGGACGGCTGCCCCCGGCACATTTCCATCCCGGACCTGTTTGCTGTGATGAACACCAAGCAGATCTACCACGACTGGAACGCGGACTACTATTACAACTGTGTGCACACCGCACCGGGCCGCAAGGCGTCCGACTGCGTGAAGTGCGGCAAGTGCGAGCGGGTATGCCCCCAGCATCTGCCCATCCGCAAGCTGCTGGAAAGCGTTGCCAAGGAGTTTGAAACCACCTGATATCCCGTTTTGAGCAGGCCGGTGCGGCCTGCCCGGAACCGCCTGCCTGCGGCCTGCCCGGAACCGCCTGCCTGCGGCTGCCAAAACGCCGCAGGCAGGCATTTTTTATTTCTGCCGAAAAAAGGCAGATTTTCCCTTGACAAGCAGAATGCTGTTCCGCTATAATACGCATGTCGGTTAGTGATTACGAACAATGGCCGGTGTTCCTTTTCTCGGTGGGAGAAAAGGACTCTTCTTTGTGCAAGAGGTTAGTGTGTGCAAACTTTTCATCCCCACTTTTTGCGATCTTTCGCAGATTCGGGCGCTTTCAAAGTTAGTGCGTGCTAACAATCGGCCGTAAAAAAGAAAGGAGTGTTTTCATGAAACCGAAGAAAATGCTTTCTCTGCTGCTTTCTCTGGCAATGATCCTGAGCCTGGTCTCTGTCACTGCCTTTGCAGCAGGCCCTGATGCTTCCGAGAACGGCTTCAGCTTTGCTTCCCTGTTCTCCAAGAAGTACACCTACCTGTACGCTGCCCTGGATTGGGACGAGTACTGGGCAAACGAGGGTGTGTACGCCGCTGGCAGCACCGCTGCCAACGATCAGCTGGACAGCCACGATGAGCACGACAAGGGTGCTTTCGATGCTGTTTCCCGCGCAACTGCCAACCACGGCCTGCACCGCGGCAGCTTCCAGCAGGTAGCTACCATCTATGCAGCCGATGGCACCAGCTACACCGTTTCTCACTGGTCTGAGGACGGCAGCACCTTCTACACCGCTGATGGCACCGCATACGGCTGGAACCGCGGCACTGTGACCAAGCCCGATGGCACCACCGTGAAGATGGACCACTACGAGATCAGCGGCACCAAGTACGTGCCCGTGCGCGTTGCCACCTCTGACCTGAACGACTTCTGCTCCAAGTATGCTACCGTGAAGAACGGCGAAAAGCTGGTGGGCGGCTACAGCGAAAAGAATCTGGTTGCCTACGAGGCAATTGCTGAAGTGGACGCCAACACCAACGGCCTGAAGTACGCCACCAAGAGCGGTGACGGCTACACCTTCTCTGCTGCTCACACCGGCACCGGTTCCGGCATCCAGGGTGAGGCACAGAAGACCGCCAGTGACCTGATCGTGACCGTGCGCAGCGGCAGCGATGTGGGCAGCTTCGGCGAGACCATCCGTGTGGACCTGACCGGCAACTACGGCGAGCTGGGTTCCCGTATGCAGTCCGTTGTGTGGACCTACTATGGCGATGACAGCACCTACACCAACGCAAAGGCCACCTACGGCACCAAGTTTGCTGCCGACAACTGGATGCACAAGTCCATGGGCATCCAGCTGGGCCTGACCGACTCCCTGCGTGCACAGTTCCCGGAAGGCACCGATGGCACCGGTTACTGGACCATCACCGTCCGCGCACTGGGCTATGCTGACACCGTGATCCGCATCCAGGTCACCAGCGACAACATTGCAAAGCAGGAGCTGGCTGACGAGGCCGACCGCGCTGCTCTGCAGGCTGTGGTGGACCAGGCCAATGCCAAGAACAAGGCACAGTACACTGCTGCAAGCTGGGCAAACCTGGAGACCGAGCTGGACGAGAGCGTTGAGCTGCTGGCAAAGCCCACCCTGTACAAAGCTTCTGCTCAGGAGCAGGTCACCCACCTGTCCGAGGCTCTGGCAAACCTGCAGGCTCAGTAAGCGGTTCCGTGCAGACTTGCGCAATTCCTGAATAAACCCAAAAACAAGGTCGCCCCTGCAACGGGGGTGACCTTGTTTTCCATGTCAGAGGAGGGGAAATCCCTATGGAGCAACTCAAAACGCTGCGCCCGCTGGTGCAGCTGATCCCGGCGGTGGCGGTGGCGGCGGCCGTGGCAGTCACGCTGCCGCACACCCAGCCGGTGCTGGCCGACATTCCGGAACGGCTGAGCGCAGTTGTGGAAGCGCCCGCCGACTCCGCAGAACCGGAACCGGCCGAAGAACCCGAGGACACCCTGCCCACGCTGCCCTATGCTGACGGCGTTTACACCGGCTCCTCCCGGGGCTACGGCGGGCAGGTGAAGGTGCAGGTGACCATGGAGGGCGGCCGCATTACCGCCCTGGAAATTCTGGACGCCTCCCACGAGACCGCCGCCTTTCTCAAGCGCGCATCCAAACGGCTGACCAACACCGTGCTGGAAGCCCAGACCTGGGAGGTGGACGCCGTTTCCGAGGCTACCTACACCTCCCGCGGCATTCTGGGTGCGATCCGCAACGCTTTGACCGGCGAGGTGGTCAACAACCCGCTGCCGCCCCAGCCCAAGCCCGCCGAGCCGGTGGTGGTGGAAGAGTTCACCACCCCGTCCGCATATCGTGACGGCGTGTACACCGCTTCGGCCGATGGCTTCGGCGGCCCCATCACCGTGCAGGTGACCGTGGAAAGCGATGCCATTACCGACATCACCATTCTGGACCACGCAGGGGAGACCACCTCCTACTTCTCCCGTGCCCGCAGCGTGGTGTCCGAGATCCTGACCACCGGCACCCCGGAGGGCGTGGACGCCGTTTCCGGCGCCACCTATTCCTCCACCGGCATCCTGAACGCCGTCAAGCAGGCGCTGTCCAAGGCCGCCAACGAGACGGATTCCACCGCCGAAACCCCGGCGGAAGAGCAGCCCGCGCAGGAGCCGGAGACCACCCCGGACAAGCCCCTTTACCCGGATGGCGTGTACACCGTGCCCAGCCAGACCGCTGAGGGCGCTGTGACCGTGACCGTCACCGTGACGGACGGCCAGGTGGCCAGCGTGGACGTGCAGGCCGCCGCCCAGGAGCAGGAAACCACTGCCGCCGAGCGCATCCGCGCCGCGCTGAAGGCCCTGTTCTCCGGCCAGAAGCCGCAGTCGTCCGCCGGGGCATCTTACAGCACCCGCTACACCGCGGACAATGTGCCGGAAGCCCTGACCCAGGCCGTGCAGGATGCCCTGCAGCAGGCCATGGCCACCGCACCGGCCCAGACGCCGGAGGAACCGGCAGTCTCTTCTGCGCCGGAAGCTGCGCAGGAACCGGAAGCATCCTCTGCCGCCCCGGCAGAGCAGCCGGAACCCGCCGGGGCAGAACCCGCCCTGGAGCCGGAGCAGCCGGAGGAAGGAGCCAACGGATGAAAAAGTATTTGAATTTTGCCCTGCGGGCTGTCAACCTGCTGCTGATCCTGGGCATTCTGTGGCAGTACCAGCGGGTAGCCGTGGTGCGGGCCGCCGCCGTTTCGGAGCGGCAGCAGCAGATCGCGGAGGTGGAAGCCTACAACACCTCCATTCTGCAGCAGCAGGCCCAGGAACAGGAGCAGGAAGAAGAAACCGGCCTGCGCAGCGGCACCTATGAAGGCTCTGCCTTCGGCTTTGGTGATATGATCACCGTGCAGGTCACCATTCAGGACGGCAGGATCACTGATATCTCGGTGCTGGATGCCAGCGGCGAGGACCGGCCCTACTACAACCAGTCCCTGCCGGTGCTGGATCAGATCCTGTCCACACAATCCACCGAGGTGGACACCGTTTCCGGTGCCACCCTTACCTCCGCCGGCCTGATTGATGCCGTGGCGGATGCGATCGGAAAGGCGGCGGCATGATGGAAACAACGGAAAAAAAGCCGCTGACGGCGGCACAGCAGCGCCAGCGCAGCCAGAAGCTGCGGGCCGGGCTGCGGGCAGCGGTGCAGGCGGTGTTCTTTGTGGCCATGCCGGGTGCTTTTGTGGCCGGTTTTAACGGCGCAAAGCAGCTGTTCCTGCGCATTGGCACCGGGCAGGTGCTGCAGCTGGACAGCTTTGTGCTCTCGCTGGTGGGCCTGTGCGGCTTCACGATTCTGTTCGGGCGGTTTTTCTGCGGCTTTGTGTGCGCCTTTGGCAGCCTGGGCGACTTTGTTTACTGGTTGTCCGGCCTGGTGCAGAAAAAGCTGCTGCACCGCAAACAGGTGTTCCGCCTGCCGGAAAAGGCGGTGAAATACGGCCAGGCCGTGAAGTACCTTGTGCTGGCCGGCATTCTGGCCCTGTGCGCCGCCAACCAGTACAGCAAGCTGTCCGGCACCAACCCCTGGGAGGTGTTTTCCCGCCTGACCGCCCTGCGGCTGCCGCCCCAGGGCTGCGGCGTGGGCATTGTGCTGTTTGTGCTTATTCTGGTGGGCATGGCCCTGCAGCCCCGCTTCTTCTGCCAGTTTTTGTGCCCCATGGGTGCCATTTTCTCGCTGCTGCCGGTGCTGCCCTTTGCGCAGCTGCACCGGGAAAGCAGCCAGTGCATTCCCGGGTGCAGCGCCTGCGCCAAGCGCTGCCCGGTGAACCTGAAGCTGGACGAGCAGAGCCTGCGCAGCGGCGAGTGCATCGCCTGCGAAGCCTGTGTGGGCACCTGCCCGCGCAGCAACATCAGCCGGTGGGACCTGCGCCTGAGCAAGAACTTCTGGCTGCCGATGCTGGGCAAAGCCGTGCTCTTCTTTGTCATGGGCGTCTGCCTGGGCTTCTGCCGCTTCTTCTGAGCAGTCTCTCTCCATTCCTAAAACACAAGGTGCCCCGGCATCGGTCTGTTTCGGCAGGCCGGTGCACGGGGCACCTTTTTTCTCTTTTTGCCGGTCATTCCGGCAGCGGCAGCCACACCACGGCTCTGGCCCCGTGGGGGCTGTTCTGCCCGAACACGGCCTTTCCGCCATGGGCAGCAGCGATCTGCTCCACCACGTGCAGCCCCAGAATGTGAGGCGCATTGGTGCCCGGTTCCGGCGTGTTCAGCGCTGCCAGCACCGCAGGCGGGTAGCCGGTGCCATCGTCCGCCACGGTCAGGCAGAAGGAGTGCCCCACCACCTCCGTGCACACCTGCAGGTGCACCGGCTGCGGGTTGTGCCGCACGCTGTTGCCCAGCAGGTTTTCCAGCACACGGCCCAGCAGGGCACGGTCCGCCCAGAGCTGGGCGTGCTCTGCGGCCGCGCTCTGCTGCAGCGAAAGCTCACACCGGTCCGCCAGCGGGCTGTCGCAGAACTCCGCCACCAGCCGGCGCACCAGCGGCCCGGCAGCGTACTTCTCCCGGCGCAGCGGCTGGGCACCGTACTGCAGCTTGCTGGTCAGGTTCAGATCGTCGATCAGTGCCCGCAGCTTTTCGCTCTGGGTGCGGATGCCCGCCGCCTTCTGCCGCGCGGCATCGGGCAGGGAAGGGTCCTGTTCCAGCTGCTCGGCCCAGCCCAGCATCAGCGCCAGCGGAGTGCGCACATCGTGGCTGACCCCCGCGATCCACTGGGCGCGGGCGTTGTCCCGCCGGGCAAGCATCTCGCTTTGCTTCTGCAGGTGGGCACTGGTTTGGTTGAGCTTTGCGGCCAGCTCCCCGGCAAAGCCGCCGGTGGGCAGCTGCACGGGCTGGCCCTCGGCCAGGGCATCCAGCCCGGCGGCCACCGTCTGCAGCTGCCTGGCCCCCCGCCAGCTCACCAGCAGGCAGATCAGCAGCCCCAGCGCCAGCACCAGCAGAAAAACCGGCAGCACGCTGCCCACTACATCGGTGAGAAAATCCGGCGAGTTGCTGAGGTTGTACTTCCAGATGCTGCCCTTGGGCATGGCCGCCACAAACAGGCCGTAGTCCTCCGTCCAGCAGAACACCGGGTAGTCCTCCAGATACCACTTGGCAAAGCGGGCGATCTCGCTGGCGGTGTAGGTGCGGTGCAGACTGTCCGGCAGGGCATAGCTCCAGATCACGCTGCCGGTATCGTCCAGCACCATGGCCCAGGCGTAGCCGTCCATCCACTCTTCCGCCGTGTGCTCCGGGCCGAAGGCCAGGCCCTGCGTTGTCTGCACCATGGCATCCGCAATGCGGCCCGCCGAATACTCCTGCTGGGGGATGCGGGTGCTCTCCCGCCAGCCCAGCCAGGCAATGAACCCGATGCCCAGCACCACCAGCAGCACCACCATGCCCACAGCCGCCAGCACATAGCGGCGGATGAGCCGCCCGAAGGTTTTCATTCTGCATCCTCCTTTGCCAGCTTGTAGCCGATGCCCCGCACCGTGAGCAGAACACGCGGGCGGCTGGGTTCCGGCTCCAGCTTTTCGCGCAGGTGGCGGATGTGCACCCCCAGGGTGTTTTCGTATCCGTAATAGTCCGCGCCCCACACGGCTTCGCACAATGCATCGTAGGTTACAATGTGGCCGCGGTTTTCGGCCAGCTTGCGCAGCAGGGCCAGCTCGGTGGCCGTCAGCGCCCGGCTGCTGCCGTCCGGCAGGGTGACCACGGCATCGTTCAGGTCCACACTGCGGTCCTGCAGCTGCAGGGCTGCAGCCCGTGTGCGGGACAGCTCTGCCCGGTAGGCCCTTTGCAGGATGTGCTGCACCCGCAGCAGCAGCTCCTGCATCAGGAAAGGCTTGGTCAGGTAATCGTCCGCGCCAAGGCCCAGCCCGAACAGCCGGTCGGCATCCGCGTCCCGGGCCGAAAGGAACAGCGCCGGAACGTCCGCTTTGGCCCGCAGGGTGCGGAACAGGGCAAAGCCGTCCCCGTCCGGCAGGTTGATGTCCAGGATCAT
Source organism: Bacteroides sp. CAG:545 (assembly GCA_963646665.1). Classification (GTDB taxonomy): domain Bacteria; phylum Bacillota; class Clostridia; order Oscillospirales; family Ruminococcaceae; genus Faecalibacterium. The sequence continues at coordinate 802 of CAVIXY010000046.1, read as the reverse complement.
CAGCTCCGGCGTTTCGGCAGCAAAGGCCGCCCGGGCCGCCCCGCAGCTCTGCACCGCCCGGATGTGCCGGTAGCCCGCCCCGCTCAGCTGCTCGCACAGCAGCCGCAGCAGGTCGAGGTTGTCGTCCACAAGAAGAAGTGCTGCATCGTAAATCGTGGTCATGGTGGTGTCCCTTTAAGTGGCTCGCCCTCTCCGTCATCCCTTGCGTGATGCCACCTCTCCCTTTGGGGAGAGCTGCTGAGCGCAGCGAAGCTGAGAGGGCGAAGTTATTTTCCTTTTCTACCTCTACTATAGCACACTTTTCCGGCCTGCAGCGCAGATCCCCGCAGATTTAAGCGCAAATTAAGACCGGGTTCCGGTGCCGTTAAGGCGGCCGGTGTACACTGACAGTGTCCTTAGAGAACGGCCAAACCACAAAGGAGCGTTTTTATATGAAACCTGTCATTGAGACCCATGGTCTTTGCAAAAGCTACCACGGGCGGCTGGTGGCGGATCATCTGGACCTGACCGTGCCGCAGGGCTGCGTCTACGGCTTTTTAGGCCCCAACGGCGCGGGCAAATCCACCAGCATGAAAATGCTGCTGGGCCTGTGCCGCCCCACCGGCGGCAGCGTGGAGCTGCTGGGCCATATCCTGACCGAAGAAAACCGCATTGCCCTGCTGCGGCAGACCGGCAGCCTGATCGAATCGCCCTCCGGCTACCTGCACCTGACCGCCCGGGAGAACCTGGCCATCGTGGCAGACCTGAAAGACTAACTATTAAAAGTCAAGCCCCAAAATGAAAAAATCCGCCAACCGTTCGC
>CAVIXY010000045.1:0-16063 GCA_963646665.1 Bacteroides sp. CAG:545 | reverse complement strand
GCGAACGGTTGGCGGATTTTTTCATTTTGGGGCTTGACTTTTAATAGTTAGTCTTTCGGTGTGCTGTTCTACTCTATTTTCCGCCGCAGCCGTTCAGAACCCCGGCAGCACAAAAGCCGCCCTCTTCCCACCCGGAACGGTGGAAGAAAGCGGCTCTTTTTGTGTTTTATGTGCTATGGTGCTTCAGCGCTTGTTTTTGCCGGGGCGTTTTCTCAGTGGAGCAGCAGAGCCATGATCCCGGCCAGCACCGCTGCGATCACCACCATGCCCAGTGTGCCAAAGGTCCACTTTTTCCGCTTATCGGCTGCCGTGATGTACGGCTTCAGGTCCTCGGTACCGGGAATGGTCCAGGCCATGGTGTGGCCCACCCACCAGCCGTCGATCAGGAAGCGGTCGATCAGGTTCATGATGGACAGGATGACAAACAGCTGCCAGAACCCGGCCCCAAAGCCCCTTGCTCCATTTACCGCATACACACAGACCAGCACATAGGCAATGTAGCCCGGAAGGCAGACCACCTTGAACCGTTTGCTGTTGCGCAGGATCTTTTCGTGGGTCGTCAGGCCCAATGCCACGCAGCGCTCCTGCACCGCCGGGCTGTAAAGATGCACCATGCCAACTGCTCCCTTGCGGATACCGGCTGCGCACACCAGCATCAGCAGTGCACCCAGGCCCAAACCTTCCAGAATTACCGTTCCGATCATAAATCCTTGTTCCTCCTGTCTGTTTTTTCTCCGGTCACTGCCCCGGGATCTGCGTGATTTTGGCAAATTCCTCTTTTGCCTCCTTGAAATACGGCAGCATACAGTAGCAGTGCACCATACCCGGCCGGGCAAACGCCGTGTAGGACACCCCTGCCCGCTTACAGGCTGCTTCAAAATCCGGCAGGGCACCATACAGCATCTCATCGGCACTGTAGAAGAAGTGGATATCCCCCACGCCGGAAAAATCGCCCCGGGAGCCGGAGATCATATAGTCCGGCACCGCTTCCTGCCCGTGGCGCATAAACTTTTCCACGGTTTCCATAAAGGCGTAGTCGATGGCCACGTCCCGGTCATTCAGCGCCTGTATCCGGGCCTTTTCCGCCTCATTCCAGGGCACTTCGCCGGGCGAGACGGCCACGATGTGGCGGGGCTGCGGCAGCGGTTTGCCCAGGGCGCTGTTGTGGGCCGCAATGCCCAGCGCCAGAGCACCGCCGGACGAAAAGCCGCAGGTGCTCACATTGCCGCCGCCATACTGCCCGATCATCTGCCGGTAGCATTCGTAGACCATATCGTAGGTCTCGGTGATGCAGTGCTCGGTGCAGAGCGGGTAAAACGGGAACCACACATCGCAGCCGGTTTCCCGGCCCAGCTTGCGCATTACCGGCAGGTCGCCCTTGTCCGGGCCGATGACCATGCCGCCGCCAAAGAAATACAAAATGGCGCGCTTGGCCGGCGTTTCCTTTTCCTGCACGATCAGGCACGGGAAACCGTTTACCGTGATGGTCCGGTAATGCGCCTTGTGGTCGGTGGGCACAAACACCCCGCGGTTCCGGTTCTGTTTTTCAATTTCTCTGCGCAGCTGTTCTTCCGGCAGGCCAAATGCCTTTTTGGCACCGGAAAGCTTGTACACTGTGCGCAGCAGCGAAGCGGCAGCACTCATCCTCAGTTCCTCCACATGGTTAGAAATTGCTAACTTTCAACTTTTGAAAAAACCGCACACCGGCGGCCTTTTCGTTCTGCAATACGAGAATACGCCATGCGGCCCCTGCTTGTCAAGACAGAATGCATACAAAAAGCGGGCCGCCGTTTTTCTGGCATCCCGCCGGGGATTTTTTGTTCAGGATTTGCCGCCCGCAGGCAGTGCTTTGGTGTAGCGGCGGATGCTGTAAACCACATAGCAGGCCACCACCAGCTCTGTAATGGGCATGGCCAGCCACAGGGAATCCGCCTGGAATGCCGCCGGCAGCACCAGAATCAGCGCCCCGCTGATCACCAGTCCGCGCGCCACGGAAACTACAAAAGATGCCTTCGGCTGCAGAATGGCCTGGAAGTAATAGGTGGAAAAGATGTTGAGGGGCAGCAGCAGGAAGGACACCGCATAGGTCCGGATGATGGCCGGGGCGATCTCCAGAATTGCCGGGGTAGGGCTCATGAAAATGCGGATATACAGGTTCGGGCAGGCCAGGCTGAGCACCGTCCAGAAGATGCCGAAAAAGGCCGTGGTGCCCAGCGCCAGCCGCAGCGTCTGCCGGATGCGGCTGCCTTTGCCGGAGCCGTAGTTGGTGGAGATGATCGGCTGCGCCGCCTGCCCCACACTGTAGGCGCAGCACTGCACAAAGGTGCTGACATTGATGATGGGGCCGTACACCGCCAGAGCATCGGCTCCCAGGTACCGCATGATCTGCCGGTTGAACAGAATGGTCAGAATGCCCATGGCTGCATCAATGAAAAAGGAGGAAAAGCCGATCACCGTGATCTTTCGCAGCATCCCGGGCAGCCCCACCGGCCGGACCAGCCGCAGGGTGTTGGTCCGCTTGACAAAGTGGGTGAGCATGACTGCAAACGATACCGCCGAGCCAATGGCCGTGGCAAGGCCCGCACCGTAACCCCCCAGCTTGCAGGGGAACACAAAGAACCAGTCGCCGAACATGTTGAACACGCCGCCTGCCAGCACGCCTGCCGTGGCAAGCATCGGGTCGTTGTCGTTGCGCAGAAACGCGGCCAGCATCTGATTGAACAGGAACAGCGGGAACACCACTTTGACCGGCTGCAGATACTGCTGCGCCAGCGGCAGCAGCTCTGCGCTGGCCCCGAAGAAGGTAAGCAGCGGGGTCTCCAGCAAAAGCAGTGCCGCCCAGGCCAGGGCCGCCAGCCCCACCGAGCCGATCACCGCCGCCGTGAAATACTGGTTTTCGCTGCCGGTGTGCTTTTCGCTGCTGCCGCGCTCTATGCTGAAGATCACGCTGCCGCCAATGCCCATCAGCAGGCCCAGGCTGTAGATCACGTTCCAGACCGGGGCCACCACAGCCAGGGCAGCCGTGCCGTCCGGCCCCTGATACTGCCCCACCATTGCCATATCCACAATGGAATAGATGGACGTGATCATGGCGCTGCCGAATGCAGCCGCCAGATACTTGAAATAGATCCGTTTGATGTTTCCGTTCAGAAAATCCATTGCAAAAGCGCCTCCTCTGCATCAAAAAAGCCGGATAAGGTACAGACATCTCAGTCTGCGCCTTATCCGGCTGTTGTTTCTGTTTGAACAACCCGCCCTCCGAGCGAACATACGGGATTATAGCATAGCATCGCGGCAATGTCAATATCTTTTACCGGGTGCAGTCCGGTTTCTGCCCGTCATCTGGACAGCCGCCGGAACTCCAGCGGCGTAACGCCGTAAACTTCGGCAAACACCCGGGCAAACTTGCCCTGGTTTTCGTACCCCACCGCGTTTGCCACCTCGATCACCTTTTGGTTGGTAGATTCCAGCAGCTCGACCGCCTTTTCCATCCGCTTTTTGCGGAAGTAGGTCAGGTAGCTTTCGCCCAGAATGCCCTTGACGTAGAATTTAAAGCTGCTCTCGCTGACGCCGAACCGTTCCGCCAGTGCACGGGCCGTATACCGCCGCGAGAGGTCACTTAAAATCAGGGCTTCCGCCTGGCGCACAATGGCGATCTGAGAGCGGGTAAAGTAGGCGTCCGGCTCGCTCTCGGCCGGCATGGCCATCAGCTCATGCAGCAGCCGTACCATGCGGTAGCGCAGCAGGCCGGGGTCCGGGTCCTCCCTGTCTGCCCATACTTCCTGTACCAGCGCCAGCATGGTGTCGTTCATGCGGTGCAGGTACAGTCCCTCCGCCCCGCAGAAGGCTTCCAGGATCCGGGGCAGGCAGATGCCCAGCTGGGTCAGCAGATCCTGCCCGCTGCAGCGTTCCAGCTCCGTCCGGTCCAGATAGAACTCAATGCCGTCATACTGCCTGCCGGGGTAGTAGAAATCCTTGGTGGGCCGGATGGTGCTCACGCAGACCTGCCGCTCCTTGACAATGGCATAGCGGTCCTGCGCAAGGGAGACATCGCACCGGCCGCGCAGGCAGAAGTTGAAAATGAGCATCCGCTCCGGGAAAAAAGAGCTGTCTCCTTTCTGCCAGCTGCTTGTATGGATCTGATTGAACGAAATGCGGATGCCCGGCGCCAGAACGTAGACTTCCACACAGCCTTCGTTTTCTTTCCGGATACAAAAATGGTTTGGTGTCATCTCTTTCATGGGTCCATTGTAACAGCCTCCGCTCCAAATAACAAGCGCGTGCCAAACTTTTCTGCCAAATGGATTCAAACTGCCCGAATGGATTTTACAAATCCGCGTTTTGTCTGCTAACATCAAAGACAGTTAGAACAAGCTAATCAATTACTGTTTGGATTTTGGGAGGAACAAACATGGGAACCATCACCCTTTCCGATGCCGCACCGGGCAAACGGTACTGCATCCAGGAGATCAAAGACGAAGCCCGCCTGGTCAACCGTCTGTCGTCCATGGGGCTGCTGCGCGGCAGCCTGCTGGAAGTCTGCCAGAACCGCCCCCGGCAGCCCGTGCTGATCTTTGCGCGGGATACGCTGGTGGCCATTGGCCGGGAAGAAAGCAAAAAGATTTTGGTAGGAGGTGCCAACGCATGAGCAGCTGTGAAGCCTGTGCATCCAAAAGCGGATGCCGATACCACGGTGCCAGCCACCTGTACCGCAAGGACGACAGCACCCCGGTGATCGCGCTGCTGGGGCAGCCCAACTCCGGCAAGTCCACCCTGTTCAACCGTATGACCGGTTCCCACCAGCATGTGGGCAACTGGCCGGGCAAAACCGTGGATCAGAAGGAAGGCGAGTTCCACTGGAACGGCCAGCGCATGATCGTGGCCGACCTGCCGGGCAGCTATTCCCTCTCTGCCGGGTCGGACGAAGAGGTGATCACCCGGAACTACATCACCTCCGGCAGCGCAGACCTTGTGCTGGTGCTGGCCGATGCCTCCCAGCTCAAGCGCAGCCTGTACATGCTGGCGGATTTTGTGGGCACACAGGTGCCCGCCGTGCTGGTGCTGAACATGATGGATGTGGCCAAAGGGCAGGGCATTACGGTCAACACCGCCAAGCTGGCCGAAAAGCTGGGCATTCCGGTGGTGCCCATGTCCGCCATCCGCAAACAGGACTATCAGGCCCTGTATCGGACCATCGAAACCGCTCTGGCCCGGAAACCCGTGATCCGGCACGAAAAACTGCCCGATGCCCGGGCCAAAATGGCCTACATCGACACCCTGCTGGAAGGCGTGCTGAACACCCGCAAAACAGCAGCCCGCGCCTTTACCAAATTTGACCGGCTGGCCCTTTCCCCCGTCCGGGGCAAGCTGCTGGCCTTTGGCATCATCCTGGTCATCTTTCTGCTGGCCATGATCTTTGCCGGTGTGGTGGGCGGTGCCGGTGCGGCCATTCTTACCCCGCTTGCCGGGGTGCTGCGCACCGCTATGGCTGCCGTGGGCGTGCACCCGCTGCTCATCTCGCTGGTGTGCGATGTGCTGGCCAACGTGCTGTACTTTGCCCTGATGATGGCTTCCTTTGTGCTGGGCATCACCCTGGGCTTCAACCTGATGGAAGAGACCGGCTACCTGGCCCGCATCTCCTTTTTGTTCGACCATACCATGTCCCGCGTGGGCCTGCAGGGCAAAACCATCATGCCCTTCTTCATGGGGCTGGGCTGCACCATTGCCGGTACCACCGGCACCCGTGTGGTGGACAACTGGGGCCAGCGCGTGCTGGCCATTGCCATGTCCTGGGCGGTGCCCTGCGCCGCCACCCTGTCGGTGGTGCCCACCATTGCCATTGCACTGTTTGGCAGCACCGGCGGTTTTTTGGTGATCCTGTCCGTCTTTTTGTTCATGTTCCTGATGATGTGGATCGTCTACCGGGTGTTCGGGGCCACCCTTTCCCCCAAAGAAGAGCGCGTTGGCCTGATCATGGAGCTGCCGCCCTACCACAAGCCCAACGTCCGGAATATTCTCTCCGTCACCTTTGAGCGCACACTGGACATCTTCTTCCGTGCTCTGCGGGTCATCACCGTGGTATCGGTGGTGTTCTTTGTGCTGACCTACGGCTTTGGCGGCAGTGCCGAGAACAGCATTCTCTACAAGGTAGGCATTGCCATTGAGCCGGTGACCATGCTCTTTGGCCTAAAGTGGGAAGCCTTTCTGGCTTTCTGCGCCTCGGCCATCTCCAAGGAATCCCTGCTGGGCGTGCTGAACACCCTGTACGGCACCGGCGGCAGCCTAGTCAGCTCCACCTTCGGGGCCAAGGCATCCGGCACCGCCGCAGCCGGTATTTCGCAGATCCTGGCGGCCAACTTTACCAAGGCGGAAGGCCTGGCTTTCATCTTTGCCATCAGCTTCAACATGCCCTGCGTCAGCGCCCTGGCCGCCACGGCCCGGGAGACTCACTCGGCAAAGTGGACGGCTAAGATCGGCGTGTTCTACACCGTGGCTGCCCTGCTGATCTCCTGCGTGGTGTACCATATCGGCCTGCTCGTGTTCTGAAGCATCTTCCAAAAATCTGCCGGGGGCTTCCGCGCTGCATCTCTGCCGCGCAGGCCCCCGGCTTTTTGGGTTATGCTGCCCTTCCTGGCCGGAGCAGGCCCTGCGGGCCAACATCCACTGCCAGATCTCGCTGGCGCTCAACCGCATTTACACCGAGTGGTACCCCAGCAAGGGCTACACCTTCAACATCACCAACTCCACCAGCTACGACCAGTACTACGTGCATGGCCGCACCGTGTTTGATGTGATGGTCAAGATCACAGACGACATCTTCAACACCTATCTGCGCAAGACCGGCACCGTGAACCCCTACTACGCCGAATACTGCGACGGCAAATCCGTTACCTGCCCGGGCCTGAAGCAGTGGGGCACCGTCACCCTGGCCAACCAGGGCAAAACCGCCCTGCAGATCCTGCGGAACTACTACGGCAGCGACATCGAGATCGTGCGCACCTCCAACATCCAGTCCATTCCGGAAAGCTACCCCGGGTCCCCCATCCGGCAGGGAGCCAGCGGCACGGCGGTGTTCACCCTGCAGCGGCAGCTCAACCGCATCACCAAAGATTACCCCTTCCTGGGGCTGCTGACGGTGGACGGTGTGTTCGGCAGCAAAATGACCGCCACCGTCAAAGCCTTCCAGAAGCAGTTCGGCCTGACGGCGGACGGCGTGGTGGGCCAGACCACCTGGACCGAAGTCTACGACCAGTTCCGCAGCATCCAGTCCGACAACGGCACCCCCAACGCCTACCCGGGCACCGCCCTGCGGGAAGGCTCCAGCGGCCAGAATGTGCGGCTGGTGCAGTTCTGGCTCAAGATCGCCCGCACCGTGTACACGAGCCTTTCCAATGTAACGGTGGACGGAAAGTTTGGCTCTGCCACCACCGCCGCGGTCAAGCGCTTCCAGACCTACTTCGGCCTGACCAGTGACGGTGTGGTGGGCCGTACCACCTGGAACAAGCTCTACGAGGTGTACAACGACATTGCCAACAAGTTGCTGTCGGCCAGCCTGCGCCCCGGCGAGTACCCGGGCGTGCTGCGCAGCGGCTCTTCCGGCACGGCAGTGCGGGAGCTGCAGTTCTACCTCTACCTGCTCAGCGCCTACGAAAGCAGCATTCCGGCAGTATCCATTGACGGGCAGTTCGGCTCTGCCACCGAGACCGCCGTGCGGGCCTACCAGCGCTTTGCGGGCCTGACCGTGGACGGCGTGGTGGGCCGCACCACCTGGGATTCGCTGTACAGCAAGGCCAGCCAGCTGCGCGTTTCCGGGCCGGTGGTCACCCTGGAGCGCCTGCCCTACCCCGGCACCCCGCTCACGGTGGGCAGCAGCGGCAGCGCCGTGCTGTACTACACCCTTCTGCTGCAGCGCATTGCCTACTACTTCAGCAGTGTGGAAAATCCGCCCCTGTCGGACCAGTACACCGAGGAGACCGCCGCCGCCACCCGCAGCGCGCAGGAGCTGCTGGAACTGCCCCAGACCGGCATTGCCGATGCCGACACCTGGACGGCTGTGGAAGCGCTGAGCCTGCAGCTGGCCGCCGCCACCCCCAACCCGGACCGGGACACTGAGCAGGGCCTGGCCTACCCGGGCCGCGCCCTGAGCGAGGGCAGCACCGGCCCGGATGTGGCACAGATCGAAACCTGGCTGAACGGCCGCGCCAGCCTGTACTGCGGCGAGGACTACGTGACCGAGAACAGCCGCTTTGGCCCCGGCGAAACAGCAGCCGTCAAGCTTGCACAGCAGCGGGCCGGCCTGCTGGTGACCGGCACCGTGAACCGCGAGACCTGGGCTGCCCTGCAGGCCCAGAGCTGTGAACACTGCAGCGACAAGGAGGAATGACGCATGGCACGCCTGCTGGTATATGACGCTTACGAAAACAAGGTGTACACCTACGCCGACCTGAACGAAAACGACCCCATGCCCTACAGCACCCTGACCACCCTGCGGGTGCGGGAGTTCCGGGGCAAATCCGGCAGCCCCACCCTGTGGACCACCATTGCCGCCATGGAAGCCTGGAACCTGACCCGCCGCAAATACGGCAAGGGCATCCCGGTGGGGTACGCCTTCCGCCGCATCTGGGAGGGCGGCCACGGCACCCGCAGCCAGCACTATGCGGGGGTGTCGTTTGATGTGGGGCAGACGCTGTCCCAGTCGGAGCGCACCGCCATTTACAACGCGGCCCGGGGCACCGGGGCCTGGGGCTACGTGGAGCCGCTGAGCCAGACCCCCACCTGGGTGCACATGGACCGCCGCTACGGCACCCCTGCCTGCAGCGGCACCACAGCGGGCTACCCCACCCTGCGCCGGGGCAGCCGGGGCTGCTACGTGATGATCCTGCAGGACGCGCTTTCCACCCTGGGGTATCAGACCGGCAGCCGCATTGACGGCGTGTTTGGTGCCCGCACCGAGGAAGCTCTGCGGGGCTACCAGCGGCGCACCAGCCTGAGCGTGGACGGGGTGTGCGGCTGCAACAGCTGGAAAAAGATCTCCACCGCCGTCATCGGCATCGGACGCACCAAAACCACCATCGACTGAGCCTTCCGTCCCGGCATAGCAAAACGCCTGCCATCCGCAAAGATGGCAGGCGTTTTGCTGTTATCCGTTCACAATATGCTCACCATGGCCGTCCAGCCAGGTGCTCAGGTTGCGGGTCGTAATATCCATAAGCCGCTGCAGTGCTTCCCGGGTGGTCCAGGCAATGTGCGGCGTCAGCAGTGCGTTGGGCAGGCCGCGCAGAGAGCTTTCTTCCGGCAGCGGCTCGGTGCAGAAAGCATCGGCCCCGTAAAAGGCCAGCTGCCCGCTCTGCAGGGCCGCCGCCACAGCTGCTTCGTCCACCAGTGCACCCCGGGCGGTGTTCAGCAGGATCATGCCGGGCTTTGCTTTTGCCAGAGCCTCTGCGCTGATCAGCCCCCGGGTAGCCGGGGTGGCCGGGCAGTGCAGGCTGAGCACATCGCTGCGGGCCAGCAGGGTGTCAAAGTCCACAAACTCCACGCCGTCTGCCGCATACTCCGGCCGCACGGTGCGGGTGCACACCAGCACCTGCATCCCAAAGGCGCTGGCAATGCGGGCCGTCTGGCGGCCAATGCTGCCGTAGCCGTAAACGCCAAAGGTCTTGCCCTGCAGCTCCACCTGCGGCAGCAGACCATACTGTGCCGGAATGTCCAGCTGCCAGTACCCCGCCTTCATGCTTTGGTTGTAGCGCTCGGCACACTGGCAGATGGCCAGCAGCAGGCTGAAGGTCATCTGCGCCACGCTGTAAGTAGAATAGCCCGGCACGTTGGCCACGGCCACGCCATGGCGGCGGCAGGCTTCCAGGTCGATGTTGTCCGTTCCGGTGGCAATGATGCCCACCCACTTCAGGTTGGGGCACTGCTGCAGAATCGCTTCGTCCATGCGGCATTTGTTCAGCAGCACGATCTCCGCATCCCCGATGCGGGGCGCGATCTCCTCGTAGGGGGTGCGCACGTAGCTCACGGTGTCCGGCACCAGTGCTTTGACCCCGGACCAGTCCAGGTCGCCTTCCTGCATCACATAGCTTTCCAGAATGACAGCTTTCATGGTTCTTCCTCTCTTTTTCACGTTTTTTGTGTTACACCGGGTACATGGCCAGCACACAGCTCTGCCCCTGCTGGCAGCTGCGGCTGCCCAGCGCTGCATATCCCCGGGCCAGCAGCAGGGCCAGATGTGCCCGGTCCTCCAGCGGCACCCACACCGGTTCCGCACGCTTGGGCACGCAGCCGGTGGTCAGCACAAAGCAGGGGGCCAGGCTGTCCAGCGGGCGCAGCGCCCGCAGCCCAAACCCCTGCCGGAAATACACCGGCAGCAGCGCCTCGTCCTGTGCGGTGCACTCCAGCACCGCCAACACCCGCCGGGTGCGGGCCAGCACCTGCGCACGGGCCGCCGCTGCCGCCAGCAAAGGCTCGGCGGCGGCCGGCAGCTGCCCCACCGGCGGTGCTAAAAAATAACCGCCCGCCACATTGCGCCAGCCCATGCAGGCCCGCAGGGCTGCGGCGCAGGCGGTGTCGGCGTCCAGCGGCAGCACCAGCAGGGCCGCGCCGGATGCGCACCATGCCTCGCCAACGGTCAGCATTCGCAGCACCTCGCTGTGCGGGCGGTAAACGCTGCTTACCGTGCCGCGCACCACGCTGCAGAATTCTTCGGCGGAAAGCCGCCGCACCTGCCGTGCACGCGGCGGGTCACAAACCTGGATCATTTCGGTTCCCCCATTCTTTTTTCGTGATGCTACCAGCATACGAAAAAGCGGGTGCGAACCGGCACGAAACGGCGGGACTCAATCCAATTTGATGTCCTCGCTCAGCACCTGGCCAATGGGCTTTGCAATGCACAGGTCGGCCTGTGCATCCGCCCCGGTGGGCTGCATGTTGATAACCACCAAATGCTCGCCCCGGAAGTACCGGATCAGCCCGGCCGCCGGGTATACCACCAGGCTGGTGCCGCCGATGATGAGGGTATCCGCATGGCGGATGGCGTTCACAGCGCCGGACAGCACCTCTTCGTCCAGACCCTCTTCATACAGCACCACATCCGGCTTGACGATGCCGCCGCATTCCGTGCAGCGGGGCACGCCGGTGCTGTTTGCCATAAAGTCCACATCGTAGAATCTGCCGCAGCGGGTGCAGTAATTGCGCAGGGTGCTGCCGTGCAGCTCGTACACGGTCTTGCTGCCTGCCGCCTGGTGCAGGCCGTCAATGTTCTGGGTGACCACCGCTTTCAGCTTGCCCTCCCGTTCCAGCTTTGCCAGCCGCAGGTGGGCCGCATTGGGCTTTGCCCCCTTTACGATCAGCTTGTCGCGGTAAAAGCGGTAGAACTCCTCCGGCTTCTGCTCCCAGAAGGTGTGGCTGAGGATGGTTTCCGGCGGGTAGTCGTATTTTTGGTGATAAAGCCCGTCCACACTGCGGAAGTCCGGGATGCCGCTTTCGGTGGACACTCCCGCACCGCCAAAAAACACAATGCTGCTGCTTTTTGCAAGGATCTCTTCCAACGCCTGTACCATAACAGAACCGCCCCTTTCCCAACGGAAAATTTTGTGTTAAGATAGTATCAGTATAGCACATTCTGGCAGGAAAGGAAGAGGCTCATTTTGAACGTATGGTACATCAACAGTATGCTGGGCACCCTGCGGCTGGAAGAAGAAAACGAGGCTTTGTGCGGAGTGCATTTTTGTCCAGACGGCGTGCCGGACCTGGAACCGCTGCCCCGCAAAGTCTGCGAGACACCCCTGCTGCAGGAAGCCGAAGAGCAGCTGAACGAATATTTTGCCGGGGTGCGGCGGGCGTTTGACCTGCCCCTTGCCCCCAAGGGCACGCCCTTCCAGAAGGCCGTGTGGGCTGAGATGAACAGGATTCCTTACGGCGAGACCCGCACTTATGGCCAGCTGGCGGCGGCCATCGGCAGGCCCCGGGCAAGCCGCGCCGTGGGCGGGGCCTGCCACTGCAACCCCATTGCCATCATCCAGCCCTGCCACCGGGTGGTAGGCGCAGACGGCAGCCTGACCGGCTACGCCTACGGCGTGGACGTGAAACAGTACCTGCTGGAACTGGAAAAACAGGATTAAAGCAAAGCCCCTCGTCCATGGACGAGGGGCTTTGCTTTATCGTTCATTCTCTGCAAACATGGCACCCAGTTCCGGCAGAATGTCGTGGGGCAGCATTCCGTACTCGCCGTGTTTGGCGGCGGCACGGTCGGCGGCGGCACCGTGCAGGTACACCGCGCAGGCTGCCGCTTCATAGGCGGACAGGCCGCAGGCCAGCAGGGCGGCGGTCATGCCCGCCAGCACATCCCCGCTGCCGCCCCGGGCAAGGCCCGGGTTGCCGGTGGGGTTCACGCAGATACGTCCATCCGGGGCTGCAACGACCGTGTGTGCTCCCTTCAGCACCACCACAGCGTTCCATTGTTCCGCGTACCGCCGGGCCGTTTCTTCCCGGGCCTCGTTGATCTGCGCCGCAGACAGGCCGGTCAATCGGGCCATCTCGCCGGGGTGAGGCGTGACGATCAGTTCCCCCGCCGGGTGCGGGAAAGTTTTTCCCTCGGCCAACAGCTGCGCGGCGGCGTTCAGGCCGTCTGCATCCAGCACGGCACTGCCCGCAAACCCGGGCAGGAGCTGCTGCACCAGGGCGCGGGTCTCCGCCGCCCGGGCGGCACTTTGGGCACTGCCGCCAAGGCCGGGGCCAAGCAGCAACACGGTTGCTTTCTGCCGCTGAAGGAGCGGCGCATTTTCCGGCGCGATGCCGCCTTCAGCCCCTGCCTTACAGGGGCACAGGCAGCACTCCGGCAGGCGTGCCACAGCGACGGCCAGCACCGGTTCCACGCTGGCAAGGGTCACGATGCCGGCCCCGGTGCGCAATGCACCCTCGGCAGCCAGCAGGGCCGCCCCGCGATAAAATGCGCTGCCTGCCACAGCCAGCACACTGCCAAAGGTGCCCTTATGGCTGTTCCGGGCACGGCGCGGAATGTTCTGCCAGACAAATTCGGATGTGATCTCGACTGCCATAGCGCACCTCCACGATTTAAAATAGCTTCCGCTTCGCTCTAGCTATAGCAGCGGAAATTTTATTTTTAATATTCGCGTTTGTCGCACTCTGCGGAGTGCTCCAAACGCCTTTTCACAAGAAGGGTCGTAACGGGAGCAGCATGTTCTGCTTACGCTTCCCCCTGCACCATACTGCGGATCTGCTTTTCCACATTCTGCACTTCCTCATGGAACATGCGGGCCGAAATGCGCAGGGCACCGTGGCCCAGAATGATGATCTGCTCCATGCCGTCTGAGGTGGCCACCCGCACCCGGCGGTTCTTGCCGATCTCGTGGGTGACCCGCTCAATGAACATGTCCGCCGTTTCGGCTTCCTTGGTGTAGACCACGTGGATGTTGTGGTACTGCTCGATGCTGCCCGGGCTGCCCGGCACACGGTAAGCGTCAAACACCAAAATCAGCACGCACTTCTGAAAACCCTGATAGTTGCAGAGAATGTCCATCAGCTTGTGGCGGGCGGCATCCAGGCTCTCTTTGGAGAGGGCGTTCAGCTCGTCCCATGCAAAGATGATGTTGTAGCCGTCCACCAGCAGGTACTCCGGTGCGATCTCCCACTGCTCGGCCGCAAAGTCCGGGCGTTCCCGCTTTTGCACCGGGCGAAACGCCGCCAGTGGGTCCCGCTTGATGGGGCCGTAGGTGCGCTCAAAAATTTTGAGCAGCTCGGCGTCCTCTTCCAGCGTGGCACGGTAGGCCATGGCGCGGCGCTGGGGCGCGGCGGCTGCTTCCAGGCGGGCAGGCTTTGCCTTGCCCCAGCCGCTTTCCACATGCATATGGCTGCGCACCTCGCTCCAGGGCACCACAAATCCGGCCCCATGGGCGCAGAACACCGAATCCGCCGGGTTGTCCAGGTCGTGCTCCGGCTCGTAGCCGATGGCCTCGATCACCTCCTGCGCATTGTGGCAGGGGCGGTAGCCGTCCAGCGTCAGGGTCAGGTGCCCCCTGCCCCGGCTGTAGCCGACCACTTCCATGGGGTAGCTGCGCATAGCGGCCACCGGCGCAAAGCCGGTAAGCACCGCTGTCTCTTCCCTGCTCTCCGGCGGGTCGAAGGTGCCTTCCATGCGCTGGATGTCGCTCATGGCGCGGCCGATGTTCTCAGCGGGCACTTCCAGCCGGAAGGCATACCACGGCTCCAGCAGCTGGCTTTTGGCCAGCATCAGGCCCTGCCGCACGGCACGGTAGGTGGCCTGCCGGAAGTCGCCGCCCTCGGTGTGCTTTTGGTGCGCCCGGCCCGCAATGAGGGTGATCTTCACATCGGTGAGAGGTGCCCCGGTGAGCACGCCCAGGTGCTGCTTTTCTTCCAGATGGGTCAGCACCAGCCGCTGCCAGTTCTTGTCCAGCACCTCTTCCCGGCAGTCTGCGGCAAACTGCATTCCGCTGCCCCGGGGCAGCGGTTCCAGCAGCAGGTGCACCTCGGCATAGTGGCGCAGCGGCTCGTAGTGGCCCACGCCTTCCATGGGTTCGGTGATGGTCTCCTTGTACAGAATGCCGCCGGGGCCGAACTCCACCTGCAGGCCGAACCGCTCTGCCAGCAGGCTGCGCAGCACTTCCAGCTGGATCTCCCCCATGAGCTGCACGTGGATCTCGCCCAGTGTCTCGTTCCACACCACATGGAGCTGCGGTTCCTCTTCTTCCAGCCGGTGCAGCTTGCCCAGCGCGGCGTGCACATCGGCCCCCTCCGGCAGCAGTACCTGATAGCTCAGCACCGGTTCCAGCACCGGCAGGTCGCTGTCCCGCTCTGCGCCCAGGCCTGCACCGGGTTTTGCATGGGTCAGGCCAGTAACGGCGCACACCTGCCCGGGGCCAAGTTCCTCCGCCAGCGTATATTTTGCACCGGAATACAGCCGCAGCTGGTTGGCCTTTTCGGCCCAGGGTTCGCCATCCGTTTCCCCGGTGAGCTGCGCTTTCACCTTCAGGGTTCCGCCGGTGACCCGCAGCCAGGTCAGCCGCGCCCCCTGCTCGTCCTGCGACACCTTGAACACCTTGGCGCCAAAGGCTTCCAGCGCCGGGGCGGGCCGGGTGTACCGGTCAAGCCCAGCCAGCAGCTCGTCCACACCTTCCAGCTTGAGGGCCGCGCCGAACCAGCACGGGAACACATGCCGCCGGGCAATGGCAGGGATCAGGTCCCCATCGGTCAGCTGCCCGGCGTCCAGCATTTTCTCCATCAGATTTTCGTCACACAGGGCCAGTGCTTCGTCCCGGGCCGCCTGCTCTGCACCAAAATCCACAAAGCCCTCGCCCAGGCGGTGGTTCAGCTGGGCAAGCAGTTCTTCCCGGGTCTTGCCGGGCAGATCCATCTTGTTCACAAACACAAAGGTGGGCACATGGTAGCGCCGCAGCAGCCGCCAGAGGGTTTCGGTGTGACTCTGCACGCCGTCCGTGCCGCTGACCACCAGCACGGCATAGTCCAGCACCTGCAGGGTGCGCTCGGTCTCGGTGGAAAAATCCACATGGCCGGGGGTATCCAGCAGGGTAAGATCCGTATCGCCTGCCGTGAGCAGGGCCTGTTTTGAAAAAATCGTGATTCCGCGCGCTTTTTCCAACGCGTCGGTATCCAGAAAGGCATCCTTGTGGTCCACCCGGCCCAGTTTGCGGATCGCGCCGGCGCGGTAGAGCAAAGCTTCCGACAAGGTGGTTTTGCCGGAGTCCACATGGGCCAGAATGCCCAGTACAATTTGTTTGTGCGTTGTTTCCATCCGCTCAGTCTCCTACATGCATATTCTTTTTTATTGTAGCACGGAAGTGGAAAAAAGAAAAGTTTTGATGGGTCCGTAACCGAAAAAGACATAAAAATAAACCGGAAAAATCCGCAGACCTTTCCGGCTTGAAAATGCTATAAAATTTTTGAAATTACTCCACGATGATGCTCTTGCCGGTCATCTCTGCCGGGACGGGCAGGCCGATGTAGGGCAGCATGGTGGGAGCGATGTCGGCCAGGCAGCCGCCCTCGCGCAGCTTCACGTCGCCGCAGC
>CAVIXY010000044.1:360-16084 GCA_963646665.1 Bacteroides sp. CAG:545 | reverse complement strand
ACGGTATTCTGACATTCCGCAGAGCCTCCTTCTCTTGTGTTGTGATCCGCCGCAGAAAACCCGTTTCAAAACAAGGCGCGTGCGCGGAGAAAATTTCTCGCACGCACGCGCTTTATAGCTTTGTTCAAGCCGTCAAGGTCCACTGCGTACCTTGCAATCGTTTTAAAGGAACTTTGGTCTTACTTCAGGTAGCTTGCTGCGTTGTCCTTGGTCACCTTGACATAGTCAACCCAGTAATACTGCTCGACCTTGGAGCCTTCCACGTACAGCTTGGTAGCGGCAGCTGCCTGGGTAGCCTGGCCCACGTCATCGTTCAGCACGGTACCGGTCATGTTGCCGTCCACAACGTTCTGCACAGCCTCGCTCAGAGCGTCAACGCCAACCAGGTAGATGTCCTTGCCCACGGTGCGGCCAGCCTGCTGGATGGACTGCAGAGCGCCCAGTGCCATTGCATCGTTGTTGCAGAACACAACTTCGATCTTGTCGCCGAACTGAGACAGTGCGTTTGCAACGTCCTGCTGAGCCAGAGTCTGGTCCCAGTTGTCCAGGTAGTCGTACAGCAGCTCGGTCTTGACGCCGGCATCTTCCAGAGCCTTGATGGAGTACTCGGTGCGGTACTGTGCATCAATGTTCTCGGGGTCGCCCTTGCACATGATGTAAGAAACAACGCCATCGCCGTTGATATCGCCCTTGGTCTCGGTCTCCAGAATCAGCTCGCCCTGGTAAGTACCGGACTGACGTGCGTCTGCACCAACGTAGCAGCACTTGTCGGGGTAAGAATCCAGAACAGCCTTGTCCGGCTCACGGTTGATGAACACGATGGGGGTGCCGGAGGGAGAAATGGTGTCCACGATGGTCTGTGCGGAAGTGGTCTGCACGGGGTTGATGACCAGCACATCCACACCCTGCTGCAGGAAGGTGTTGATCTGCTCGGTCTGGGTGTTCTGGTCGTTCTTGCCGTCCATAATGGTGACGGAGTAGCCCATATCCTTCAGGTACTCTTCCAGATCGGTGCGGTACAGGGTCATGAAGTTATCAGCAAACTGATAAATGCACACGCCGATGTTGGCAGAGCCGCCGGCAGCTGCAGTGCTGGAAGCAGCAGCGGAAGAAGCGGTGGAAGCAGCAGTGGAGCTGGAAGAGCCGCCGCAGGCGGTCATAGCAGCGGTTGCACCCACAACAGCAGATGCCTTCAGGAAGTCACGACGAGAAATCATTTTCATAATAGTGTTCTCCTTCATTCGTATCACAGCAAACTCGCAGACGCACTTATCGTGCATATCTGCAATTCCTGCTTGTATTATAACCGCCCGTCCAAGGGTCCGCAAGAGAACAAGTCCACAAGAATCTCTGTCTTGTTTTGTGCTGTTTCAACAAAAGCTTTTTTCATCTTCCAATTTCTTTTCGATAAGCGGTACAATTTTTCATAATCGTGCAACTTCCCTCCAAATCTGTTGAAACTGTGATAATTTTCTTACAAAAAGATTTCAATTTGTTGCATCCGATTCCGGGCAGGATGCGTCCTGTTTCGGTTTGTTTCGCCCGGTTCTGAAAAATGTTTTCAGAAAAACCGCGTATTTCCGGTTTTCCTGCAAAAACAAAAAGCCGACCCGCAGCCGGGGCCGGCTTTTTGCCGCCGCATCCTTACAGATGCAGAATGATCTTTGCAACGTTGAAGTAAATGAGCAGGGTGGTGGCATCCACAATGGTGGTGATCAGGGGCGAAGCCATCACGGCAGGGTCCACATGCAGCTTTTCTGCTGCCACGGGCAGAATGCCGCCGATGAGCTGGCTGAGCAGGATGGTGCAGATCAGGGTCAGGCACACCACCAGCGCCACCGGAGCAGTCACCTTGTCAAACAGCAGCAGCTTTGCAAAGTTGCACACTGCCAGCGTGCCGCCGCACAGCAGAGCCACCCGGCACTCCCGCCAGAGGATGCGGGGCAGATCGTGGGGCTGAATGTCACCCACTGCCATGCCGCGGATGATGGTGGACGTGCTCTGGCTGCCCGCGTTGCCGCCTGCATCGGTCAGCATGGGGATGTAGGCGGTCAGCACGGTCACCGCCGCCAGGGCGTCCTCATACCCCCGGATGACCATGCTGGAGAAGGTGGCGCTGATCATCAGGAACAGCAGCCAGGGCGCACGGCTCTTGTACAGGTCCCACATGCTCTGCTTGAAGTAGGGCTTGTCGGAGGGGCCGATGGCGTTCATCTTGGCAATATCCTCGCTGGCCTCGTCCTGCAGGATGCTGATGGCATCGTCAATGGTCACAATGCCCACCAGGCGGCTCTCGGCGTCCACCACCGGAATGGCCAGAAAGCCGTATTTCTCAAACAGGTTGGAAACATCCTCCTGGTCGGTGGTAGTGCTCACGCTTACCACATTGGTGTCCATCAGGTTCCGGATGGGTTCTGTAGTGTCCTTGGCCAGCACCAGTGCCCGCAGGGACACCACGCCCACCAGCTTGCGGCTGCCGTCCGTCACGTAGCAGTTGTTGATGGTCTCCTTGTCAAAGCCGTTTTTGCGGATGGCTTCCATCGCCTGTGCCACGGTCATATCCGGGCGCAGCTCCATCAGCTCGGTGGTCATCACGCCGCCGGCAGAGTCCTCCGGGTACTTGAGCAGTTCGTTGATCATGCGGCGGGTGGCGGGGTCCGCCTGGGCCAGAATGCGCTTGACCACATTGGCGGGCATCTCTTCCACCAGGTCGGTGGCATCGTCCACAAACAGGTCGTCCACCACGGCCTTCAGTTCGGTATCGGTCAGGCCGTCGATCAGCGCCTGCTGGGTGCCGGGGGTCAGCTCGGTGAACACCTCGGCAGCCAGGTCCTTGGGGCACAGGCGGAACAGCACCGGAAGCTTTTCGGCGGGCAGGTCCTCAAACACGGCGGCCAGGTCCGGCGCCGGCAGGGTTTCCATCACGTCCCGCAGGCTCTGATATTTTTTGGCATCGTCCAGGTTTGCCAGCATGGTTTTGAGGGTGTGGATCGAAATTTCAGACATAAAAAGCTGCCTCCTTTTTCAGGGCGGCAGCAGCATTTCACACAGGGGCCGGGGCGTTTGCAGGCAAACCTGAACAGACCGTGTGCAGGTCACACACAGTTTGTTCCGCGCCGGGCCGGAAAGGCGGCTGCCGTATTGGAATGAATGGACAATCGGGGAGAAAGGCCGGTACTACTGCCAGCAGGTTCCATGACAACCACCTCGTTTCTTTGTTGTAAAAAAGTGTTTTTTCTTTTTCCGCCCATTACTTTACCACCGCTCCGCAGCCCAGTCAACCCCGCTTTTCAATTTTTTCCGTTTCTTTACAAAAAGCAAAAGCGCCCGATGATCTTTTTCGTACCATCAGGCGCTTTTTGCATGTTATTCGGTATCTTTCAGCCAGCGTATCGGGAGTTTCCCCGCGCAGGGATACGGGTTGCGGCACCCATCATCCGCTTCGTGCCTTGAGCGGCACTTGCGTCTTGCTGGCCGCTGCCCCAACAGCAGCTCCCTGTTTCCGCCGCAGGCGGCGGTCGCTGCCGTTGCAGTTCATTCCATGCCCCGCCCTATTGCCTTCGGCAACAGGGTCCCACCCTCCGGAGGCTTCGCGTGGAAACTCCCGGTCCACTGGCCCCGTAAGCTGCATTTTTTCTGCAGGGCGGCGAAGTGTTTCTGCTTACAGCGTTTCCACCCGGTCAAACAGGTTCCCGGCTGCTTCCACGGCGTCCCGGCTGCCAAAGGTCACCCTCACGCCGCCCGCCATGGCAGCGGTCAGGGCAGCTGCCTGCTCTTTCAGCAGGGCAGCATCCACTGCGCACAGGACCTTGCGGTCGGCGGTGCGCATTTCGTCCGTAATGCCGCAGAAATACCGGCGATCCAGCTCCCGGGCTTCCGCACGGGGCTTGCGGGGGGTGTCCAGCTTGGCCACCGTGCCCACAATAAAATCGTTCAGGTCTTTTTCCGTGTACTCCCGGGCCGCCAGCTCTGCCGGACCCTTGGCAAAGGTCTCATAACTTTCGGCCAGGTGCGGATCGCGGTAGGTGTACAGGTACTCCACCCCGTCCGAGGAGAGCATTCCGGTGCCGTAAGCACCGCCCACCTCGCGGATGTTGTGCCACAGGTATTCGTAGCTCATCACCCGGGCCAGCACCTTGCGGTCACTGCGGCGTTCCATGGGCCATGCCTGCACGGCGTAGTTCACCCCGCCGTCAATGATAAAGGCTTCGTTCACCGGCGGCGTCAGCGACTCCACATAGGGTTTTGCGGCGGCGCGGCCCTGTGCGGCAAAGCGGCTGCCCGGCAGCAGGGTGCGCAGGGTTTCCAGCGCCTGGTCGCTGCCGTGCAGGC
The DNA here is from genome assembly GCA_963646665.1 of Bacteroides sp. CAG:545. Lineage (GTDB taxonomy): Bacteria > Bacillota > Clostridia > Oscillospirales > Ruminococcaceae > Faecalibacterium. The sequence continues at coordinate 11,752 of CAVIXY010000044.1, read as the reverse complement.
TCACGGTGAGCTGGGCGTGGTCCAGTACCTGCGCACGCAGGGCTTCCAGCTTTGCACCCAGCCCGGCCCAGTCGGCCTTGGCCAGCAGATCGCACAGGAAGTGGTAGTAACTCACGCCGCTGCAGCGCTCGCTCACTGCGCCTTCCACATAATAATGTGCACCGGCGCGGGTGGCCGCATAGGCGTTGCCCTGCTGGATGAACTGCTGCTCCATGTTCAGCTTCTGCTGGCTCAGCACCCGGGCAAAGGCCGCTTCTGCCGCCGGGCCGGTCAGCCGGGTGTCGTACAGCCACTCGCTGCCCAGCTCCACGGCCTTTTCCAGGCTGCGTTCCAGCAGGCTCAGGCTCATCGTCAGCTTGGCGTGGCAGGGGGCACCCGCCTGCCGCCCGGTCCAGAAGTCCAGCATCACCCGGCTGTCGCCCAGCCAGGTGCTGCGCAGGGTGTTCAGCTGCTGGGCGGTGTGGGCAGGGGTATCCAGCTCGTCCAGCACATCGGTGAGCAGGTCGAGGTACTGCATATCCTCCGGGGCCACGTGGCCCAGGTCGTAGTAGAAGTTCAGGTACAGGCTGCCCGCCGAGGGGTGGTGCAGCACGGCAGCACCGGCCAGTTCTTCCGCCTGTCCGGGAGCGCTGGGGGCACCCGCGCCCAGGTCGGCCACGGTCAGCGGGTGTTCCAGCACCAGCTTTGCGTCGGTGCGGGCCGGGGCTTCCGCTGCATCCTGTTTTTTGGGCAGGGTGGGCACCTGCAGCACCTGCACCGGGGCGGGGGCAAACAGGCTGCGCAGCAGCTCGTTGAACCAACCGCCTGCCATCTTCTCCCGCAGGGCGGCAAACAGCTTGTCCGTGTGCAGTAGCAGGGCGGGGTCGCCGGTGTGCAGCCAGCCCGTGGAAGCGTTGATGGCGTCCAGCACGCCGTCCGGCAGGCTGCCGGGGCGTTCCAGCGAGGCAAACTCCGCTGCATTCAGCGAAGCCAGCAGCAGCTCCTGGGGAATGCCCTCGGCCAGAATGGCGTCCACGGCCCGGCGCACAGCGGGGGCAAAGCGGCGGGCGGTCTCTTCGGTGGCGCCCCGCAGCACCAGTTCCAGCGTGGGCTGCAGGGTGCTGTCGTCAAAGCCGATGTCAATGTCCGCGCCCAGATCCTCGGCCAGCAGGGCCGCCTTCAGGGGCGAATTGTTGGTGCCCAGCAAAGCGTCCAGCAAAATCTCCACGCCCAGCTGCCGCTCCCGGTCTGCAAAGGCACCGGTGTACCAGGCCAGAGCGCACTGCACCTGGTCCGGCTCCGGCTTTTCGGTGTAATACGGCAGCTCCACACAGGTGCCGGGCTGCTCGTCCTGCAGGGTCAGGCGCGGGCGGGTGGTGCTTCTGGGCATTCTGGACAGGTAATCCCGGTCCAGCTGTTCCAGCTTTTCCGCCATATCCATTTTGCCGTACAGGGTAATGCAGCAGTTGTCCGCGCTGTAGTGGCGGCGGTACACCCGCTGATATTTTTCATAGGTCAGTGCCGGAATGCTGGCCGGGTCGCCGCCGGACACAAAGCCGTAGGCCGTATCCGGGAACATAGCCCGCTCCAGCGCATTCTGCAGCTGGGCGTCCGGGGTGGCCAGTGCGCCCTGCATCTCGTTGTACACCACACCGCTCACGGTGCCGTCTGCGTCACGATGCCAGCCTTCCTGCTCAAACACAGCCTTGTCCACCATGGCCAGCGGGCAGAACACCGCGTTCAGGTACACGTCCATCAGGTTTTTGAAATCGGTCTCGTTGGGGGTGGCAAAGGGGTACACCGTCTTGTCCGGGAAGGTCATGGCATTGAGGAAGGATGCCATGCTGCTCTTGAGCAGCTGCAGGAACGGCGAGGTGACCGGATACTTTTCGCTGCCCGCCAGCACCGAGTGTTCCAGAATGTGGAACACGCCGGTGTCATCGGACGGGAAGGTGCCGAACCCGATGCCAAAGGCCTTGTTGCTGTCCTCATTTTCCACCAGCAGCACGGTGGCCCCGCTCACATCGTGGGTGAGCACGGTCAGGGTGCCGTGCTGTTCAGGGCAGGCTTCGCTGCGTACAAGGGTATAACCGGGTACTTGCTTCATTGCATTTTCTCCTTTTTTCGGTTTTCGCTTTGGCTTTATTGTATCATCCGCCGCCGCAAAACACAATGTCCGGTTTGTGAACAATAACCCTCTTTCCCCCTGCAAACAGCAGCGCCCGTATGCCGGGCAGCATACGGGCGCTGGGTTCTGGGTTTGGTTCAGGCAGCTGTGGTTCAGCCGTTCTGCGCTGCCATGCGGAGCAGGCCTGCGCCGTCCTCCATGTTCACGCGCACCACCACAGACTGGCTGTGCTCTTCCTGTTCCAGTTTGGTTTCGGTGCCATCGGCGTTCACCTGGTACAGGTCATAACCGCCCACCACATCCTTGGGCAGCCACACATTGGCCGTGCTGCCGGTCAGGGCACCGCTGCTGCCCAGGCAGGCCACGGTCAGCACCTGCTCGCCGTTGTCCAGCGCACCGGCAAACACCTTGACGCCGGAGAAGTTTGCATTCACATGGGTCACCTCCGTCAAGGTGCGCACGCCGTTCACCTCGCCGCCCTCGGCGCAGATGGTGTACAGCTTGGCATTGCCCTCAGCATCGGTAAAACGGACTGCGAGCTGTGCATTGGACGAGCCGCCGCACTTGCTGGTCTGATGGGCCGTGACGGCTGCAGCAGCGGTTTCCGGTGCGGCAGCAAAGCTGGAAACGGCACCCCCGGCCATGACACAGGCAGACAGGGCGATCATTGCGAACAGCTTCATTGCGTTTTTCATACTTCAAGATCCTTTCGGTTCCAAAAAATTTCCGTTAAAAATACAATCATTCCGACAGGTGTGGAGAACTTCCGCCACCTCCTTTCCGGTTGTTCAGGGCGGTTACCTTTCCCTTCTGTGTTCAATACGAGAAAGGCGCGGGCTTTCCTGCAGGCGCTTCTGCTTTCATCCGGAAGTATACCGGTTCCTTCTTAAGCCTGGCCGTCAAACAGCCTTAAATTTGCTTCATCTCCCGCACAGTTTCCCAAGCCGCAGGAGCATTCTGCCAAAAGATGATGTTTTTCTCCAAAAGTTCTGGCGTTTTTGTACAGGCGCTCTGTGCTCTGCCGTGCTATAATACGAGCAGAAGCCGCCCCCCTACGAACAAGATTGAGAGGTACCTGCTATGCCTTTGCGTGACCCCATCACCCCGGCCCTGCTGGCCGACCCGGAATTGTTTGAACGGAACCGCCTGCCCGCCCACGCCCATTTTGCCGATCAGACCAGCCCCGAAATACCGCTGACGGTCAGCCTGGACGGCACATGGGATTTTCGCTATGCGGAAAACCTGACCGACCCCTTTACCGGCTGGGGCACCCTGACCGTGCCCGGCCTGATCCAGCTGCAGAGCCTGCACCTGCCCGGCCAGCCCTACGGTGCGCCCCACTACGTGAACACCCAGTACCCCTGGGACGGCCACGAAAAAATTCATCCCGGCCAGATTCCACAGGAATACAACCCAATCGGGGAATACAAGCGCAGCTTTGCCCTGCCAGAAGAATGGGCAAACTGCTGTCTGCGCCTGAACGGGGCCGACAGCGCCGCTGCCGTGTGGTGCAACGGGCAGTTCATCGGCTACACCGAGGACACCTTTACCCCGGCGGAATTCGACCTGACCGCCGCCGTGCACCCCGGTGAAAACGAGCTGGTTCTTCAGGTGTACCGTTTCTCGTCCGGCAGCTGGCTGGAAGATCAGGACTTCTGGCGCATGAGCGGCCTGTTCCGCTCGGTGGAGCTGTTCACAAAGCCCGCGCTGCACCTGGAAGATGTATTTGTAAAGCAGAACTTTGCGGATGATTTTTCCCGCGTGAATGTCACCTTTGACTGCAAAGTCAGCGGTGCGGGCCGGGTGTCCGTGGTGTTCAACGGGCAGGAGCAGTCCGCCGAGGTGGGTGAGCCTGCCGAATATGACAGCGGTGTGGTGTTCGGCAAGGGCGAGGCCGATCCGGACGTGGAGCCGGATGTGCAGGACGTTTCCTTCACCTTTACAGTAGAGCACCCGGCTCTGTGGAGCGCCGAGCAGCCGAATCTGTATGACGCTGAGATTGCTCTGCTGAATGAGGGCGCATTGGAAGAACGCACCGGGCTGAAGATCGGCCTGCGCAAGTTTGAGTTGAAAAACAAACAGATGCTGCTCAACGGCAGGCGCATCGTGTTCAAAGGCGTCAACCGCCACGAATGGAGCTGCAAAACGGGCCGCACCGTCAGCCGCGAAGAGATGCTGTGGGACGTGCAGAACCTCAAGGCCCACAACGTGAACGCCGTGCGCACCAGTCATTACCCCAATGACCCGTATTTCCTGCAGCTCTGCGATGAATACGGCCTGTATGTGATCGGCGAAACGAATCTGGAGACCCACGGCACCTGGCAGAAGCTGGGGGCCGATGGCTCGGATGAATGGACCCTGCCCGGGGCACGCCCGGAGTGGCGGGCAAACGTGCTGGCCCGCGCCGAAGCGATGCTGGAACGCGATAAAAACCACCCGGCCATCCTGATCTGGAGCTGCGGCAACGAGAGCCACGGCGGCAAAACGCTGTGGGAAATGAGCGAATACTTCCGCCGCACCGACCCCAGCCGCCTGGTGCATTACGAGGGAATTTTCTGGAACCGGGAATACCCGGCCACCTCCGACATGGAAAGCCAGATGTACACCCCTGTGGCAGACATCAAAACCTTCCTCGCCGCCCACCCGGAAAAGCCCTTCATCATGTGCGAGTACAGCCATGCCATGGGTACTTCCAACGGCGGCATCACCGACTACACCGAGTACGCCTACCAGGAGCCGCTGTATCAGGGCGGCTTCCTCTGGGAGTACATCGACCACGGCATTGCCGTGCCCGGCCCGGACGGCCAGCCCGGATTTGCCTATGGCGGCGACTTCGGCGACCGCCCCACCGACCGGGAATTCTGCATTGACGGCCTGGTGCTGCCGGACCGCCGCAACACCCCCAAAATGGACGCCGTGAAGGCCGCCTACGCACCGGTGCACATTCTTTGCACCGAAACCGAAACCGTGGTGGAAAACCGGAACCTTTTCACCGATCTGGACGCCTACGATCTGGTGTTTTCCACTTCCGCAAACGGCAGGCCGGAACGCCGCGCCGTGCTGCGGGTCCGCTGTGCGCCCGGCGAAACGGTGCGCATCCCGTACCCCTTCCCGCTGCCGGAAGCAGGCCTTGCCTGCATGACGGTCACGGCAGTGCAGCGGGATGCCAAGCCCGGTGTGCCCGCCGGGTACGAAACCGCCTTCGGGCAGGTGTGGCACAAGCACACCGAAGCCCGCCTGACCCTGCCCGCTCCGCAGTTGGTAGAGATGGACTGCAACATCGGCGTGAAGGGCGATGGCTTTGAATACATTTTCAGCCGGGGCAAGGGCCTTGTCTCCATCCGGTACGGCGGTGTGCAGCTGCTGGACGACACCGTGCGCCCCAACTTCTGGCGCGCACCCACCAACAACGACGAGGGCTGTGCCGAGCCGTTTGCATTCGCCTTCTGGAAAACGGCAGGCCTGTACGCCCGGTGCGACAACCTGACCGCCGAAGTCCGGGGTACATTTGTTATCGTTCACGCGAACTATACCCTGCCGGACGGCCAACTTCTGCCCATGGAGTTTGCCATTGACGGCGCGGGCCGCTGCGATGTGACCCTGACCTGGCAGGGCGAAACCGCCGAGCTGCCGGAGTTTGGTCTGCTGCTGCCCCTGCGCCGGGAGCTGACCGATGTTTCCTACCTGGGCCTTGGCCCCCGCGAGACCACGGCAGACCGCACAGCCGGCGGGCAGATGGGTGCCTGGAGCTACAACATCCGGGAGGATTTTGCCCGGCACAGCCCCGTGTACCCCCAGGAGTGCGGCAGCCGCACCAGCGTGTACAGCGCGCAGCTCACGGGCAGCATTCCGGGCATCCGTTTTGAAAGCGATACCGGCATGACCTTCTCGGCCCTGCCCTACACCCCCCACGAGCTGGAAAATGCCCGCCACCTCTACGAGCTGCCCCGCGCCGACAACAAAACGGTGGTGCGGTGCGCCTTGTTCCAGCGCGGCGTGGGCGGTGACAACAGCTGGGGTGCCAAGCCCCATGCCGATGCCTGCCCTGCCGCAGCGCCGGGCACGGTGTTCCACTTTGCCTTTGCGCCGCAGCGCGGCAGATGATGTCTGCGGCAGCGGCCGTTTCTTCCGCTTTTGAACTCTTCCGCCGCCCCTTTTTCCGTTTTCCGGCCCAATCTCGCGGTTTCTCTTGACATTTTGCTGCAGAACCAGTAATGTTGGTAATAATAAAAACATCTGCATTGTCTGCCGCCTGCTGTGCATGGGCCTTCCGGCAGCAGGCGAGGGAGTGGAGGGACTTTCTTTTGTACAGTGAACAAAAACAGGCCATGTTCCAGACGCTGGAACTCAAGCACCCGGCCGTGCTGGCCGTCAGCGGCGCACCCGGCAGCGGCAAAACCGCCCTGCTGGAAAAGCTGCTGCCCATTCTGACCCAAAAAGGGCTGAAGGTGGGTGTCATCCAGCACACCGACCATCCGGATGCCCTGGCGCTGCCCGGCACCGACTGCAGCCGCCTGCAGCAGGCTGGGGCCGCCGGTACGGCCGTTTACAACGGCCAGCACTACCTGCTGACCGAAACCTTCCGCCTGACCGAGCAGGATCTGCTGGCCCTGTTTGAGCGCCACAGCTACGACCTGGTGCTGCTGGAAGGCTATGCATCCAGCGGCTGGCCCAAGATCGAGGTGGTGCGCCAGGCCGTGTCCGGTGTGCCTGTCTCGTTCCAGCCGCTGGCTGTGGTGGGCGACATTCCCGGAGCCGACTTTGGCCCGGACGATGCCCAGGCTCTGGCCGACTGGATCTGCGCCCAGATGCCGACCCTGTAATTCTTCCAAATGGTCAACACCCCTGCCCCCGGCTGCATTCCGGCGGACAGGGGTGTTTTTCTGCCTTTCTGCGCCTGTTAAGTATGACTTTTGTCAAATTTTTGGCATTTTCTTGCAAAAACAATTGACAAGCCTTTCGGCGCATGATAAAATCACACTCGATTTTGAGAGACGATGCAAAACAGGGTCTTTTCAAAGCAATTTACCATGGACCGCCCCGCGGGGGCCAAGGCCATACGGACAGCCGGGTCCACTGCCGACCGGCGGTGCAAGCCGCCATTATTGATTGAGCGTCTGCGATCCAACATTTCAAATCGTTGGCAACAACGTTGGATCGCGTGCCGCAACAGATGCTGTTTCCACAAAGCGTGGAATCGTGTCTTGCGGCTAGGCTCTAAATTTTATAAGTTGGTTCCTTTACAACCATGAAATTGCGCAGTCAGTGCGCAGACTTGTGAAACGGTCAATAAAGAGCAGTAAAAGCAGAATTGCTATATAGACTCTCATCAATCCGTCTTTTGAATCATGCAATGCGGTTTTGTGCCCCGGCCTGCTGCCAGGGGGGCTTTGCCTGCGCATATTCATAGCTTTTTCAAAGCGCAAGTCTGCACATTTTGTGCGGTGCTTGCGCTTTTTTGTTTGCCTTGGAGCCAGGGACGGAGGAAAAGAGATGAGTGAGAACCGTACACGGTTCCGGCTGGACCAGCGCCGTGCGCCCATTTACGAGGCGCTGGAGCGGTTCCGGCAGATGCGTGTGGTGCCCTTTGATGTGCCCGGCCACAAGCGGGGCCGGGGCAACCCGGAGCTGACCGCCTTTCTGGGCCAGCAGTGCGTTGGCGTGGATGTGAACAGCATGAAGCCGCTGGACAACCTCTGCCACCCGGTATCGGTCATCCGGGAAGCAGAGGAGCTTGCCGCCGATGCCTTCGGCGCGGCCCATGCCTTTCTGATGGTGGGCGGCACCACCAGCAGCGTGCAGAGCATGGTGCTTACCGCCTGCAAGCGGGGCGATGAGATCATTCTGCCCCGCAACGTGCACCGCAGTGTGCTGAATGCCCTGGTGCTGTGCGGCGCAGTGCCGGTGTATGTGAACCCTGAAGTGGACAAACGCCTGGGCATCTCGCTGGGCATGAAGCGGGAGCAGGTGGAAAAGGCCATCAAAGAGCACCCCAACGCGGTGGCCGTGCTGGTGAACAACCCCACCTACTACGGCATCTGCAGTGATCTGCGGGCCATCGTCAAAATGGCCCACGATGCCGGAATGCTGTGCCTTGCCGATGAAGCCCACGGCACCCACTTTTACTTTGGCGGCGGCCTGCCGGTGTCCGCCATGGCGGCAGGGGCCGATATGGCGTCCGTTTCCATGCACAAAAGCGGCGGCAGCTTAACCCAGTCCAGCCTGCTGCTCATCGGCCCCAACGTGCACCCGGGCTATGTGCGGCAGATCATCAACCTGACCCAGACCACCTCCGGCAGCTACCTGCTCATGTCCAGCCTGGACATCTCCCGCCGCAATCTGGCGCTGCGGGGGCGGCAGGTGTTCCACCAGGTGGCGGACATGGCCGAGTATGCCCGCGAGGAGATCAACGCCGTGGGCGGCTACTACGCCTTTGGCAAGGAGCTGTGCAACGGCAACTCGGTGTTCGACTTTGACACCACCAAGCTCAGCGTGCACACGCTGGACATCGGCCTGGCCGGCATTGAGGTGTACGACATCCTGCGGGACGAGTACGACATCCAGATCGAGTTCGGCGACATCGGCAACATTCTGGCCTACCTTTCCATCGGCGACCGCCCCCAGGAAGTGGAGCGGCTGGTGAGCGCCCTGGCCGAGATCAAGCGTCGCTTCCGCACGGACGGCACCGGCCTGCTGAGCCAGGAATACATCGACCCCGTGGTGGCCGCCAGCCCGCAGGAGGCCTTCTATGCCCCCAAAAAGAGCCTGCCCCTGATGGAGACCGAGGGCATGGTGTGCAGCGAGTTCGTCATGTGCTACCCGCCGGGCATTCCCATTCTGGCCCCCGGCGAGCGCATTACCAAAGAGATCTTGAACTACATCGAGTACGCCAAGGCCAAGGGCTGCAGCATGACCGGCCCCGAGGACCCCGATATTTTACACCTGAACGTTCTGGCCTGAAGGAGGAGCACAGATGGAATTTTGGTTTTCGGAATTTCACACCCCGGACGTGAAGCACAGCATCCGGGTGAACAAGCAGCTCTACTCCAAGCAGAGCGATTACCAGCGCATTGATATTTTTGAAACGCCCGAGTTCGGCCGGGTACTCACGCTGGACGGCAACGTGATGCTCACCGAGCGGGACGAGTTCATCTACGATGAAATGATCGTGCATGTGCCCATGGCCGTGCACAAACAGGCAAAGGATATCCTTGTCATCGGTGCCGGAGACGGCGGCGTGGTGCGGGAGCTGACCCGCTACGACCGGGTGGAGCGCATCGACCTGGTGGAGATGGACCCCCAGGTGGTGGAAGCCTGCCGCGCCTACCTGCCCGGCAACGCCTGCCGCATGGACGACCGCCGGGTGCACATCTATTTTGAAAACGCCCTCAAGTTCATCCGCCGGTGCGAAGAGGAATACGACCTGATTATTGTGGATTCCTCCGACCCCTTCGGCCCCAGCGAGGGCCTGTTCACCCGCGAATTTTACGGCAGCTGCTTCAACGCCCTGAAGGCGGACGGCATCATGGTGAACCAGCAGGGCAGCCCCTTCTACGCCGAGGACGCCAGCGCCATGCAGCGCAGCCACAAGCGCATTGCCAGCACCTTTCCCATCAGCCGGGTGTACCAGGCCCACATTCCCACCTTTGCCGCCGGGTACTGGCTGTTCGGCTTTGCCAGCAAAAAATACCATCCCATTGACGATCTGGACGCAGAAGCCTGGAAGGCGCTGAACCTGCGCACCCGCTATTACACCGCCCGGCTCCATGTCGGTGCATTCTACCTGCCGGCATTTCTGGAAGAGATGCTGCGGGAAGTGGAGGTACACGGATGAAACCCAACGTTGAAAACTTCATCGGCTGCGACAGCAGCTACCGCGCTGCCAGCATCGTGCTGTACGGTGCCCCCTACGACTCCACCACCAGCTACCGCCCGGGGGCCAGGTTCGGCCCGGCGGCCATCCGGCACGAGAGCTATGGTCTGGAAACCTACAGCCCTTATCAGAACGCCGACCTGACCGATTTTGATATCTTCGACAGCGGCGACCTGGAACTGTGCTTCGGCTCCAGCGAGAGCGCCCTGGCCGACATCGAGGCCCGGGCGGCAGAAATTCTGGAAGACGGCAAGTTCCCGCTGCTGCTGGGCGGCGAACACCTGGTCACTCTGGGTGCCGTGCGTGCCGCTATAAAGAAATATCCGGACCTGCACATCGTGCACTTTGACGCCCACGCCGACCTGCGGGACGACTATCTGGGGGCAAAGCTCAGCCACGCCTGCGTGCTGCGCCGCTGCCACGAGCTGGTGGGCGATGGCCGCATCCATCAGTTCTGCATCCGCAGCGGCGACCGCGCCGAGTTCGAGTTTGCCGCCCAGCACACCGAGATGCACAAGTTCGATTTCACCGGCCTTGCCGAGCTGACGGAACAACTCTGCGAGAGCAGGGTGCCGGTGTACCTGACCATCGACCTCGACTGTCTGGACCCCTCCTGCTTCCCGGGCACCGGCACGCCGGAGGCCGGGGGCGTGAGCTTTCTGCAGCTGCTGGACGCCATCCGCACCGTGACCAAAGCCAACATCGTGGCCGCCGACCTCAACGAGCTGGCCCCCACGCTGGACACCACCGGTGTGTCCACCGCCACCGCCTGCAAAGTGCTGCGCGAAACGCTGATTGCACTTGACAAGGGCTGGCCCGGCTTTCAGGTCTGACCGAATTTGCACACGAATTTACACACATTGACATAAAGGAGAAATCAACATGAGCAAAGTTCTGATCATTGGCTGCGGCGGCGTGGCCTCCGTTGCCATCCACAAGTGCTGCCAGGTGCCCGAAGTGTTCACCGAGATCTGCATTGCCAGCCGCACCAAGGCAAAGTGCGACAAGCTGGCCGCCGAGCTGGCCCCCAAGACCACGACCAAGATCACCACCGCTCAGGTGGACGCCGACCATGTGGACGAGGTGATCGCCCTCATCAAGAGCTATCAGCCCGATTTGGTCATGAACATCGCCCTGCCTTATCAGGACCTGACCATCATGGATGCCTGCCTTGCCTGCGGCGTCAACTACATGGACACCGCCAACTACGAGCCGGAAAACACCGATGACCCGGCCTGGCGCGCCATTTACGAAAAGCGCTGCAAGGAAGCGGGCTTCTCCGCTTACTTTGACTACAGCTGGCAGTGGGCCTATGCCAAAAAGTTTGAGGAAGCCGGCCTCACCGCCCTGCTGGGCAGCGGCTTTGACCCAGGCGTCACCCAGGCTTACTGCGCTTACGCCAAAAAGCACGA
>CAVIXY010000044.1:0-350 GCA_963646665.1 Bacteroides sp. CAG:545 | reverse complement strand
CGGCAGCTACTGGGAGAACGGCCACTGGGTGGAGATCCCGGCCATGAGCATCAAGCGGGAGTACAACTTTGATCAGGTGGGCGATAAGGACATGTACCTGCTGCACCACGAGGAGATCGAGTCTCTGGCCAAGAACATTCCGGAAGCCAAGCGCATCCGCTTCTTCATGACCTTCGGCCAGAGCTACCTGGACCATATGCGCTGCCTGGAGGACGTGGGGATGCTGTCCACCACCCCGATCAACTTCAACGGGCAGGAGATCGTACCCATTCAGTTCCTCAAGGCCCTGCTGCCGGACCCCGCCAGCCTTGGCCCCCGCACCAAGGGCAAGACCAACATCGGCTGCATCT
>CAVIXY010000043.1:0-16098 GCA_963646665.1 Bacteroides sp. CAG:545 | reverse complement strand
GTATCGCATAAAAATACCCCCAATACTGGGTGTCCAGTATTGGGGGTACACATCAGCCAAAGAGAAAAGAAGCGGGACTTTTTTGCCGAAAAGGGCTTGACTTGAACCATGCTTCAAGTTGTAAAATAAGAGTGTCAAAGAATTCCGTTTTATGGGAGGTTTTGTTTATGGAAAAGATCGTACAGACCGCTGGCCGCAACGCCCTGGGCGAGTTTGCCCCGGCCTTTGCACATTATAACGATGACGTTCTTTTTGGTGAGAACTGGAACGATGACGGCATTGACGTCAAGACCCGCAGCATCATCACGGTGGTGGCGCTGATGGCTTCCGGCGTGACCGATTCTTCGCTCAAGTTCCACCTGCAGAACGCCAAGAACCACGGTGTGACCCAGAAGGAGATCGCTGCCATCATCACCCATGTGGCATTCTATGCAGGCTGGCCCAAGGGCTGGGCCGTGTTCAACATGGCCAAGGAGATCTGGGCCGTGGAGCCGGAGGACGACAGCGCCCGCGCAAAGCATCAGGCTTCCATGGTGTTCCCCATTGGTGAGCCGAACGTTGCCTACGCCAAGTATTTTGTGGGCCAGAGCTACCTGGCACCCATTTCCACCAGCCAGGTGGGCATCCACAATGTGACCTTTGAGCCGGGCTGCCGCAACAACTGGCACATCCACCACGCCAAGAGCGGCGGCGGGCAGATCCTGGTGTGCGTGGCAGGCCGCGGCTATTACCAGGAAGAGGGCAAGGACGCTGTGGAGATGCTGCCCGGCGACTGCATCAACATTCCGGCCGAGGTCAAGCACTGGCACGGCGCTGCACCGGACAGCTGGTTCTCGCACCTGGCTGTGGAAGTGCCGGGCACCGACTGCTCCAACGAGTGGTGCGAGCCGGTTTCGGACGAGGACTACAACAAGCTGAAGTAAGCGGAACTGGATCAGAACGGGCTGTGCTCCGACCAAACGGAGCGCGGCCCGTTTTTTGCAGAAAACTTTCCAACAGAGGTTGCTTTTTGGCAGCGGCCTGATTATAATCGAAAGGAGAGAACCCGCAAAAGCTGCCTGGTCAGGCAGCTTTTGAATGAACCGAAAGTTAGCGAAAACTACCTTTTGCAAATGGGAGAACAGAACGGAGGAAACACTGCAATGAAATACGCCGGAATGCCCATGGGCATGTGGGCTGTGTTCCACAGCTCCTTTACCAAACAGCTGACCCTGAAATTCGGCCTGTCGGCACAGCAGGCCAAGGCCGTGGCGGCCCTGGCAAAGCCGAAGTACCGGCAGATCATCGAGGGCCTGCCGGAATTTGAAAAAGAGGACCGCTTTAAAATGAACATTGTCAACTGCGCCATGCTGGGGGCTTTTGTGCTGAACATGCCCAAGCGGCCGGATGTGCAGACCCTGACGGATTACTATGCGTACTCCATGATGATCCCGGCCATGAAGTGGTTCTGCCGCCAGAGCGCAAAAACCAAGTACACCCCCAAGGACATTGCGGGAATGCAGGCTACCACAAAGCTGCGCGCTGCGGACCGCAACCCCTACTCCTGGAACATGGAGTTCTACCCCTATGAGGATGGCAGCGGCTACGAAGCGCGGTTCAGCCGCTGCGGCATCTGCACCCTGATGCAGGAGCTGGGCCTTTACGACCTGACCCCGGCCCTGTGCCGCCTGGACTACACCATGAGCGAGGCGGGCGGCAGAACGGAGTTTGTGCGGCAGTATACCCTGGCTTCCGGCGGGCCGTACTGCGACTGCGGCTATCATAAACTCTGAGCAGCCCAACAAAAAACTCCGCACCCACGCAAGGGTGCGGAGTTTTTTCATACAGAGCGGGAATTGGGCTATCAGTCCACGGTATACCGCAGCCAGACAGCACCGCTGTCAAACTTCTGCACATCGGTCAGGTGCAGGTGGGTCAGCGGGTAGTCCATGGCGCGGCCGTCAAACACCGAGGGCATTTCCCGGCGGCCATCCACACCGGCACCGATCAGAATGCTGATCTCGTCCAGCAAGCCGGCGTTCAGGAATGCCGTATTGATGGCAGGGCCGCCCACAATGCCCATGCGGGCAACGCCGAATTCCTCGGCTAGGATCTCACAGGCGCGGGTCAGGTCGATTTTGTCTGCGCCGCAGGCGATCCAGGAAATGTGCTGCCCATCCAGGTAGCGCAGGTACTCCTGCGGCACCTGCTGGCTGGTGAGGATGAGGTAGGGCTTGTCCATACCGGCAGCATCGGGCCAGAGCAGCTTGCCGTGGGTGTCCACCACCACTTCGTATCCGGCGGCGTCTGCCTGCTTGGAAAAGCCTTCCTGCCCGTAAGGGGTGGTGTCCTTGGCCTGGAATGCACCCGGCTCGGCCATTTCCAGCTCGGCGGTCACGCGGCCGCTGACCGTAGTGGGAACCTGCAGGGCATCCAGTGTGGCATAATAGTCGTCCACGCCGGGCAGCTGCGAGGTCATGGCGCAGTCGATGCGGCCATCCACCGAGGTCATCATGTGGCAAATGATCACAGGCTTTTTCATTACAGTTTTCCTCCGTACACCGGGAACCCGCTGCTGGCACCGTAGCTCTCGATCTTTTTAAAGTGCTTCAGGGTCTCCATGTCCTCTGCGCTGATCGCAAAGCTGACCTGGGCATTGCTTTCCATGTGGGCGGGGTTGGCCGTTTTGGGCAGCGAGATGGCACCCAGCTGCAGGGTGTAGCGGATGCACAGCTGCGGTACCGACACGCCGTACCGGGCAGCCATGGCGGCAATTTCCGGCTGGTGCAGGATCTCGCCGTGGGCAATGGGGGAGTAGGCCTCCACCGCAATGCCGTTCTTCTGGCAGTACTCCACCAGTTCCAGCGGGGTATTGCTGATGTGCAGCAGGATCTGATCGACCATGGGCTTGATCTCGCAGGCAGCCAGCAGGCTTTCCAGGTCCCCGATCTGGAAGTTGGACACGCCGATGGCGCGCAGCTTGCCGACCTTGTAAGCATCCTCCAGGGCGCGCCAGGCGGAGCGGTTGCCCTCCACATAGCGGTCGTCGCACTGGTTCACCTTGTCCCAGGGCTGCGGGCTGTGAATGATCATCATATCCAGGTAGTCCAGGCCCATGGTCTGCAGCGTTTTGTCAATGCTGTCCCGGGCGCTCTCGTAGGTCTTGTGCTCTGCGGCCACCTTGGAAACCACAAACAGCTGCTCCCGGGGAATGCCGCAGGTGCGCACGCCCTCGCCCACGCCGCGCTCGTTGCCGTAAGCCTGGGCCGTATCAAAATGGCGGTAGCCCAGCACTGCTGCTGCCTTGACGGCATCGGCAGCTTTGGCATCGTCAATAAACCAGGTGCCCAGACCCAGCTGCGGCACCACAACACCATTGTGCAGAGTGATCGTAGAATCGTACATTGCAAAAACCTCCTGATCCGGTAATGGGATTCGTCAGCATCATTTTACAACTTGAACAGGACTTTAAGTCAAGGCGTTTTTCAAAAATTTCTCCGGCGGTGGGCCTTTGGGGCAGGGCAAAACAAAAAAGCCGCCCGAAGGCGGCAGTGCCCGGAGCATTTCCGGGGAAGGATCACGGCTTTTCCACAATGCTGTCCACCAGGGCCGTCAAGGCCGCCAGCTGTGCATCGCTCAGGTGTTTTGCCTGCTCGGTCAGATGGCTGGTGCGGCTGGCAGGCTGGATGTCAAAGTCAAAGAATTCTTTGGGCGTTACATGGAGATACTCACAGATATAGAAGAAGTTTGCCATGGTGGGAAAGGCCTTTCCGTTTTCGATCCGGTTGATATAGCCCGGGTTCTGCCCGATGGAAAGGCTCATATCGCGGGCGGAAAATCCTTTTTGCGTGCGCAGTTCGGCAAGCCGCTGGGCAAACTGCTTCTCATACACGGTACATCACCATCCTCTTGTTCATTGTACCGGACAAAGAGGAAAAATCAGGACATTGAAAGTCTTGATTTAATTGAAATGTGATATACAATGTGATAAACTGACACCGAAAACCGTTTTCAGGAAAGGCGTTGTGCACAATGAGCAACTGGGACGAACTGAGTTATCACGAGATCCGGGATTGCATCCGGGATGCGGAAGCCGGGCGGCTCAGCCCCTACTGGCAGGGGTACGCCCGACGGGAGCTGGCATCTCTGCGCCGCCCGGACGGCACCCTGCCGCCGCAGGCGGAGCAGCTGCGCCGGAAACTGCAGCAGCTGCTGGACACCGTTCCCCAGATTTCAGACGAAGAGGACCAAACGGTCTGCCGGGACAGCCGCTAAGATCAGGACCCCACCGGGGGCAGAAAGCCGCTTTTGGCGTTTTCTTCGGTGTCGTCCGATTCATCGTATGCATCGTAAGGGGCGGAGGGGTCGTGCACCCGCTTCTGGAACGGGGAGCAGAGCTGCTCCCGGTGGGCAAAGGCAAAGTCGAAGCGATCGGTCCAGCCGGTATGCCCGGTGAGGAACAGGGGCCGGAGACCACGCCGTTTCAGTTTGTCCTGCAGCAGTTTCAGCGATTTGACGGCCAGCCGGTTGCTTTCGGCCAGCGTGGAAATAAAGCTGTAGCCGCCGTCTGCACCCAGCCAGATGGTATCGCCGGTAAAAAGATACCGGTCGTCGATCAGGTACACCATGTGCCCCCAGGTGTGGCCGGGCACCAGGAAACTTTGCACCTTGATGTCCCCGATAAAGAAAATTTCTTCGTCCTTCAGCAGCCGTTTGGGGTTGAGAATGGTCACCTGCGGCAGGGTGTACAGGTGGTAGATCACCTTTCGGTGCGCCTCGCCGGTCAGGTAGCGGTTCTCGATCTCACTGAGGTACAGGGTGGCATGACGGAACAGCCCGGGGCTGTCGGCTTCCACAGCACCCACATGGTCGGTGTCCTGGTGGGTGATGAGAACATGCTGGATGGACTGGGGGTCAATGCCCAGCCAGGCCATTTTTTCTTCCAGACGGTCGTAATTGTAGCCGGCATCAATCATGATGGTGGTGCTGCCCTTGCGGTAAAAGAAGATGTTAGCCACCCACTCCCGCACGCAGGCCACGTGCTCATCGACCCAGCCGGTGTTCAGCGGCTTGAAGATCTCGGTGCCGCGGTACATCCGGCTCATGGCTACACGCTGAAATTCGGTTGCTTTTCTGGACATGGTGGTTCCTCCTTTTTGAAAAACTCAGCCGTTCCGGGCCGAAAGACAAAGCCAGCCCTTCGCGTTTTTGTGGACCTGTACCGAGCAGAACCCTGCCTGCTCCAAAAAGGCTTTCAGGCGGACGTCCGGATAGATGGTCATGCCGTCAATGATGGTCGTCCACTTGTCGTCCTTGTCGGTGTCGCCGCTGCATTCGTTGCAGACGAAAAAGACGCCACCCGGCTTCAGCACCTGCCGCACTTCCCGGAAGCTCTGCAGAAGGTCCGGCCAGAAGTAGACCGTTTCAAACGCGGTTACGGCGTCAAACTGTTCCGCTGCAAACGGCAGGGCCGCCACACTGGCCTGCAGCACCTCGCACCGGCCTGCCGCAATGGCCCGGCGGTTGACCTGCCGGGCTTTTTCCACGCTTACCGGCGAGTAGTCGATGCCCTTTACCTGGCCGTCCGGGCACTTCCGGAGCAGGGTGCGCAGGTTGGCCCCGCCGCCGCAGCCGCAGTCCAGAACGGCAGCATCCCGGGCAAGGGGAAGAAAGCGGAACCCCCAGTCGGCCAGGGCGCTGTGCCCCAGGTTCATGATGGAAACCATCACTTTGCCGCCGAAGCCGACTGGTTTGCGGGTGTTTTCCAAAAACGACATGGGCAATTCCTCCTGCTGTGTACGATGAAAGATAGCTAAGACTAACCTGAAGCCAGTGTAGCACAGAAGTACCCGGATTGCAAGCAAAAAGGGCCGGTGCGCGGTCTGTGAAAGACCTGCACCAGCCCTGCCGCTTTTTGCAAAAACGTCAGAAGAGGTCCAGCATGTTGTCCAGATAAATGGCTTCCCGCACATGCAGCTGGTACTCCGGTTTGGTGAGATAGTGGAGCAGAAATTCCAGCACCAGGGCGCTGCCCAGCCCGCGGCCCTCGATCTTGAAATTGGAAAAGCCCATGGGAAGATAAATATCCCGGATGGCATCCACCCCGATGAAGCCGGGATTTTCCATCGCCCGGGAAAAGCGGTAGCCCTCCTGCGCGCCCGGCGCGGCACAGCGGTGCTCGGGGCAGGGTTCGCCCAGGTTCTTGCGGCTGACGGTCTCGTAACAGCGCCTGCGGTCGGTGCAGCCGAACCAGCAGCACTCGTTGCAGAGAAACTCCACCTTGTCTTTCTGGGCAGCCGTCAGGGTGTCCAGCTGCGCAAAGGCCTTGTTCAGGCGGAAGTCCGGCACTACATAGCGGAAATCCTCCCGCTGCACCTCGGCCCGGAACTGCGCAAACTCCGTCAGGACCTTGGTGGTGGAGGAAACGAAATACAGCTGCGGGTACCGGCTTTTTAAATATTGCAGCAGCAGTTCCGAGTGCAGGATCACGCCGTTTGGCACGCCCTGCGCTTCTGCAAACAGGGCGCAGAGGGCGTTGCATCTGCGGTCTGTCAGGTGCTCGGGCCGCAGCAGCGAGTTGCTGAAGGTCAGCCGGGCCGAGATGCTGTATTCCTGCGCAAGGGCCAGCACTTCGCGGGCATCGTGGCTGCCAAAGCTCGTGCGCCCGCCGCCCCAGATGCAGTCCGCAGGTGCCCCGTAAAGGGAACCGATCTCGCACCAGTCGTAAAAATACTCCCGGTGTTCGCGGAACAGCGGCAGAAACAGGCGGTACAGCTCGTAAAATTCAAACAGGCCGGGCAGATGATACACGGCTATGCGGCGTGCGGAAGCGGTTGGTTGGATCATAGGTTCTCCTGTGTGCAGGGGGAATTCTGCGGGGGCAGCCGCAGGTACAGCAGCGGGTACGGCCCGCCTTCTTCGTCCTGCTCGGTGCGCTTGTAAGGTTCAAACCCCATGTGACGGTAAAAGCCGATGGCCTGCGGGTTCTGCTCGTTGACGGTCAGTTCCTGCACGCCGTAGGCCCGGATGCCCAGTTCCAGCAGCTGTCGCCCCAGCCCTTTTCCGCGGGCGGAAGGGGCGAGAAACAGCATTTCCAGCCGCCCGTTTTCCACGCCCAGAAAGCCGGCCGGTGTGCCGGTGTCGGTTTCGGCCACGATCAGGTGCGCCACCCCGGCAAGGGCCTGCGGAACATACTCCCGGATGCGCAGGATCTCGGCTTCCGATAAAAACAGATGAGTTGCCCGGACGGAAGCTTCCCAGACCGGCAGAAGGGTCTGGATCTGTTCCGGGGTCCGGGCAGAGACTTCAAAAATGTGCATAGCAGTTCTCCTGGTTCAGCCGGTTACCGGGGCAAGGGCTGCCCGGTATACCTGCGCAGTGCGGGCGTCAAAGCAGCAAAAAAGGACGTTCAGTGCATAATCGGCGTGGTCGTTCTGCCACTGCGTCACGGTCTGCACCGCAATGGCGGTGGCATCTTCCAGCGGGTAGCCATAAGCACCGGCGGAAATGGCCGGAAACGCAATGCTGTGGATGTCGTGTTCCCGGGCAAGGTCCAGTGTATTGCGGTAGCAGCTGGCCAGCAGCACGGCGTCCTTGGCGGAGCCGGAGTACACCGGCCCCACCGTGTGGATGATCCAGGGGGCTTTCAGGCGGTAGCCTTTGGTGATCTTGGCTTCGCCGGTGCGGCAGCCGTGCAGCGAAAAGCATTCGACCCGCAGCTTCGGGCCGGCGGCACGGTGAATGGCACCGTCTACACCGCCGCCGCCCAGCAGGCTGCGGTTGGCGGCATTCACGATGCAGTCGCAGTCCAGTGTGGTGATGTCGCCCTGGATGACTTCAAGATGGACAGGCATAAGATTCTTCCTTTCTGCGTCCGAAGAAAAAAGTAAGAGGAACACACCCAGTATACCACAGCAGACGCCGATGCGGTATCCCGGATTTCGGGGAAGGTTCCCTCTTTTCTGCAAGGGTGAAGTGTGGTAGAATGAACCTGCACTTTATTTGAGAGGCGGAGGGAAGTAGAAACAATGTCGTTTGAAAAAGCAAAAGCAGACCTGCAGGCCAAGGGCCTGGGGGACCACATCATTGTATTGAACGAGTCCTCGGCCACCGTGGCCGAAGCAGCCCAGGCCCTGGGCGTGGAACCGGCCCGCATTGCCAAAACGCTGTCGGTGCTGCAGGGCGAGCAGCCGGTGCTCATCGTGACCGAAGGCACCGCAAAGCTGGACAATCACAAGTACAAGAGCCTGTTCCACATCAAGGCCAAGATGATCCCCTACGATGAGGTGGAAACCTACATCGGTCACGCACCCGGCGGCGTGTGCCCCTTTGGCATCAACGAAGGCGTGGTGGTTTATCTGGACGAGAGCCTGCGCAAGTTTGATACCGTTTACCCGGCCGCAGGCAATGGCCACACGGCGGTCCGGCTGACACTGCAGGAGCTGGAAGCCTCGGCCGGGGCCAAAGGCTGGGTGGATGTCTGCAAGGAACCGGAAGCAGAAGCATAAAACCAAAAAAGGGAGCACCCGGCAGTGGGTGCTCCCTTTTTGGTTGGAACGATGGCGCGCAGCGCTCAGTCGTCCAGTTTGATCTTTTCTTTCAGCACCACGCAGCCTGCCATGTCTCCGATCACGTTGACGCAGGTGGCACCCATATCGCACAGGGTGTTGATGCTGATGTAAACGCCCATGACACCGGCAGGCAGACCGGCCATGGTGGCCAGCGCTGCAAAGGATGCAATGGCGCCGCCGGGAATGCCGGGTGTGCCCACCGAAAGGATGACGTTGGCCAGCAGAATGACGATCATCATGGAAGTGCTCACTTCCACGCCGCAGGCGTTGGCAAAGAACACGATCATGAAGGACATCAGAATGGACACGGCGTCCATGTTCACCGTTGCACCCAGAGGAATGGCAATGCTGGTGATCTTGTCGGACACACCCATTTCCTCTTCCATGCGCTGCTTGCTGATGGGAATGGTGGCCGAGCTGGAACAGGTGCCAAAGGCGTTCAGGGCAGCGGGCAGGCAGGCCTTGACAAAGCGGATGGGGCTTTCCTTGCCCAGGAACTTGACCGAGCCGCCATACACCACAGCGGCAAAGGCAAAGAAGGCAATGTACAGGATCACCAGCTGGGTGGCCAGCGAAAGGATGGTTTCGGTGCCATTGGCTTCCACCACAGGCACAATGGTGCAGAACACGCCCACCGGGGTAAAGTACATCACCGTGCTGATGATCTTCAGGCAGACTTCGTTGCCCGCCTCGATCACCTTCAGCAGCGGCTCGCCTTTTTCGTCAATGGCCACCAGCGTAAAGCCGATGATCACCGCAAAGGTGAGCACCTGCAGCATGTTGCCATCGGCAAAAGCAGCCACGGGGTTGGAGGGAATCAGGTTTTTGAGGGTGTCCAGGATGCTGGTCATCTTGCTGGCCTGAATATCGGAGGTGGCCATTTCAAACCGCACGCCTTCGCCCAGATGGATCGCCCGGGGAATGATCAGGCCCACAAGACTTGCCAGTGCAGTGGTGCACAGGAAAAAGATCATGGCCCCGCCGGTGATCTTGCCGGTGGTTTTGGCGTTGCCAATGCTGGTAATGCCCACCACAATGGAGCAGAACACCAGCGGGAAGATCATCATGTTCAAAACGTTCATGTAGATGCTGCCCAGCAGCTGCGTGGCGGTAAGCACCGGCGCAAAGCGGTCGGCCAGGAACAGGCCGGTGAGAATGCCCAGCACCAGGCCGATGAAGATCGCGCTGGTGATGTGCTTCTGATACCACGCAAAAAAGGATTTTTGGGATGTTGCACTGTCTTGTGAGGAACTCATAGCAGAAATTCTCCTTCTGTTTATTATCCGTTCCATTATAGCGCTTCCGGCAGAAGAGAACAAGAAGCAATCTCATCTGAAACATGAAAAACGGGCAGCTTTGGCCGCTGCCCGTTGAAAAGAAATCTTCCTGCTTTGAAAAAACAAACCGGGTCTGACCGGCAGTTCTGCTGTGCCCTTGTCAAAGGCCACTCTTCTTTTTCTGCGCTGCATCGCCCAGAATCTGCTGGATCTGCGCAAGATTTTCGGCAAAATAGATGCCTTCCTGCCGTGCGGGGGCGGACAAGCCCTTTTCAATCATATGCTGCAGCAGCGCCTGCAGGCTGTTGTAGTAGCCGCCCAGATTGTAGAGGATGCAGGGCGCGTCCAGCTGGTGCAGCGATACTTTGGAAATAACCTCCGTGATCTCTTCCAGTGTTCCCGTTCCGCCCGGAAAAGCAAGAAAGGCATCGCCCAGTTCAATCATTTTTGCTTTGCGTTCAGACATGTCCCGGGTAACGATCAGCTCGGTCAGACCGTCAAACTGCAGCTCCTGTTCCAGAAAAAACTGCGGCTCCACGCCGGTTGCGGTTCCACCTGCGGCCAGAACGCTTTCGGCAAGCTGCCCCATCAGGCCGGCCTTTGAGCCGCCGTAGACCAGCGCATGGCCGCTTGCCCCGATCCAGTGTCCAAGCTCCTGCACAGCCCTGCGGAAGGCCGGGTCATTGCCTTCGTTTGCACCAAGATAAACGGTGATGTTCATGGAATGTCTCCTTTTTCGTCCGGCATGTTCGTATAAGATACGGTTTTATGGTAGTTGAACCCGAACGGTTTGTCAAGGGTGCCTTGGCGGGTTGCTTCTTGTGGCGGGAAAACGTTGACAGGACGTTGAAGCGTCCACCGGCTACGGCACCGGCGCAGGGCTGTGCGGCTGAAAGCAGCCCGCCAGAGCCTGAGCGAGTTTACCAAGGCCACCGGCGGACGGGTAGACAGCGCCCGTACCAGCGTGCCCAAGTTCGGCAGGAGCAAAGCCGGGAAAGCGGGCTGGGCGGCGAAGAAAAAGGCAGCGCTGCACGAACCCTTGCATATGACTTCGCAGCCTGTTACAATGAAGTCGATCGGCAATGTCAAAGCATTTACCTGCGAGACGCTGGATGCAGCCGGACAGCGGCAACTCCAGAACGCACACAAGCGTCTGCTGATGACCGCATCCAAGCAGCCATCCGGCGTGGAAGTGGGACGTGTATTCGATTTGCACATGAAGCCGTTGTCACAGGATGTTGTAGGGACTGCCGGAGGGCATTCCGTCCGACTCCCGAATCCGGATGTGCCCTATGTGGCAATCCACACACACCCGGCATGCGGCAATTTCTCAAATGGTGATCTGTACAATTTTACGCAGAATGCTAATCTGAAACTGTTGACTGCAGTCGGGCATGACGGACATGTATATGCTATCGAAAAGTCCAATACTTACCATGAAAAAGCTGCGCAAAAAGTCACCATACAACTGAACACCCGCATCGAAAAGCTGGTAAATTCCACGTTATCCGATGAGCAGGTTCTGGAAAAGGCAGAAAGCATGGTTTCTGAGTGCATAAAGGAGTTGCAGAATTATGGCATCAAGTTCTATGAATGAACAGCTCTATACAGAGAAGGAAATTCAAGAAATGCAGCAATTCCTTTTAGAAACACCTGTCGATCATAGTTATGATGAAATTTGTGATTCATTCTATGACGGTTGGGATAGGAAAGTACTTCAGCAGATCGCTGCGCGTGGCTGTTATAGAGCCTTGAAAGAGCTTGACCGCCTGCCGCCAAATATTGAATGACCACCCTCCGCCCGGACGGTGGTTTTCTTTTGCCCAAAATCAGAAAGGAGTACCCCCATGGTCAAAGCCGTTCTTGTTGTCTTGATGATCCTCGCACTGCTGGAAATCGTTTTGCTGAACGGCGCACGGCTGTTCTTCATGATTGCATCCGCTATGCAGGAAGTACAGGACGACAAATACACGCCGCACCCGCACCCCAAAAAGTAAACTTTCATTAACGGAAACACCCCATTTTAACCACTGTATGCCCTCAAAAAGGCACAACAGTGGTTTTTTATGCCGTTTTAGCTCATGTTGGTCAGAGCAGCTGCCCCGTAAGCAGCAGGCCGCTGGTTCGATTCCAGCAAGCGGCACCATGCGGAGGGCGGCGCGTACCCCGCCCAAGACCGGAAACTGACAGCGAACAGTGTAAAAAACTGTGGTCACACAAACTGAAAGGAGCTTTCCACCATGAAACGTGAAGATGTGAAGAAACAGATCCCCGGCATCACCGAGGAACAGCTGAACTGGATCATGCAGGCCAACGGCGAGGACATCAACCGGGAGAAGTCCGCTGCAGCAGCCTTGCAGACCCAGCTGGACAATGCGAACGCCCAGCTCAAGACCGCCCAGGACGGCCTGAAAGCCTTTGAAGGCAAGAAGAAGCCCGAGGAATACGAGGCCGAGCTGGCCAGGCTGCAGGCCGACATGAAGGCCCAGGCGGACGGCTTTGCTTTTGACAATGCCCTGAACACCGCCATCCTGGGCAAAAAGGGCCGCAGCGTCAAGGCGGTGCGTGCACTGCTGGATGTGGATTCCCTGAAAAGCTCCAAGGACCGCACCACCGACATTGCCAAGGCTCTGGACGATGCTGCCAAGGCCAACCCCGGGGCCTTTGGCGAAGCCGAAAAAGGCGCGGGCACTTACTCCACCGGTGCCGAGCACGGCGACCCCATGCACGGCGAGGACGACACCGACACGGTGGAAGCCTCCTTCAAAGCCATGAACCCCACCATTAAGATCTGAGAAAGGATGAATCGTTATGCCTCATACCGCAAGAGAACGTTATTCTGAGCTGGTAGACGCCAAGCTGCGCGCGACCATCGTCAAGCGCGTGGGCGTCATCTGTAACAACCGTTACGAGGGCAGCCCCAAGGCGGGTGCCGTCAAGGTGCCCGTGCGCGACACCGAGGTGGTTGTTGCCGACTACAACAAGAAAACCGGCACTGCCATGACCCACGGCGATACCAGCTATCTGACCGTGAACACTAACGTATAATGATATGCCGCTTCCATTTGTAATTTATGCCTTCTGTAAGGAGAGCAACGACTTTGCCCAATGTGTCAGTGGCGGCGGTCCCTATTTCTATCCACACCTTCCGCAAGGAAGGTGACTCCAACAGCTGACGGTGTTTCTCTGTCCAGCTTCGATTTCTATCCACACCCTGCGTAAACAGGGTGACCAATCTATCCGGCAATTTGCTGGAAACGCTGCAATTTCTACCCACACCCTCCGCGAGGAGGGTGACCTGACCGGCGCCAACAACAGGCTGCTCTACTGCGTATTTCTATCCACGCCCTCCGCGAGGAGGGCGACCACTGCAATCCGTGATGAAAAAGGTCATTTCATCAAATTTCTATCCACGCCCTCCGCGAGGAGGGCGACCGCTTGTTTTCGCGGTATGCGTTCACTTTTTCTTCATTTCTATCCACGCCCTCCGCGAGGAGGGCGACACGACTATTTTTCGTCGGCTTTGCCGGGTGTTCAATTTCTATCCACGCCCTCCGCGAGGAGGGCGACCGGCTTAGCACAACCGGTGCGTTGCCTGCCAGTGATTTCTATCCACGCCCTCCGCGAGGAGGGCGACCTCCACCAAAAAGGGGTTAAGCTGTCCGCCTAACTAATTTCTATCCACGCCCTCCGCGAGGAGGGCGACGCAAACCTGAATGATGTAAACGCAACCACAATCAACATTTCTATCCACGCCCTCCGCGAGGAGGGCGACCAGGAAGTGGCTGGTCAACAGGGAGCGGCAGCGGAATTTCTATCCACGCCCTCCGCGAGGAGGGCGACTCGTCATGCGTATGACTGCTTTTTGGTTAACCTTATTTCTATCCACGCCCTCCGCGAGGAGGGCGACGGAATTACGTATGTCGGTACGCCCATGTAGTCCAATTTCTATCCACGCCCTCCGCGAGGAGGGCGACGGTTCGTGGCTTGCGAAGATGCCGCTTTCGTCATCATTTCTATCCACGCCCTCCGCGAGGAGGGCGACATATTTTTGATGCGTTGTCAATCTCGCTTGCGTCATTTCTATCCACGCCCTCCGCGAGGAGGGCGACCCGAAAAGGAGTAAACCATAATGCACAAAAGCTGATTTCTATCCACGCCCTCCGCGAGGAGGGCGACGGCAACCAACGACAACGTTGCAAAACGTTCATTCGATTTCTATCCACGCCCTCCGCGAGGAGGGCGACAACTGGAAGTCGATGAAGAAATCGACATCCAAGAAATTTCTATCCACGCCCTCCGCGAGGAGGGCGACACGATCAACCAGCTCAGACTCGCATTCCAGGTGCAATTTCTATCCACGCCCTCCGCGAGGAGGGCGACCCAGATCAGGGGGCCGGGCCGGGCGGGCCGATGCATTTCTATCCACGCCCTCCGCGAGGAGGGCGACGGCCGGGCATCCTGCACAAGCGTCCATCAGGTCAATTTCTATCCACGCCCTCCGCGAGGAGGGCGACCGGAAGCGGGGAAAGCCATTCAGGAAGCATAGCAGATTTCTATCCACGCCCTCCGCGAGGAGGGCGACCCGATTACAAAGCCATGTTCCTGAAAACTCTTCGTATTTCTATCCACGCCCTCCGCGAGGAGGGCGACTTGATGCAAAAAACGACTGGGAGAAAATCCCTGCAATTTCTATCCACGCCCTCCGCGAGGAGGGCGACCGTGTTCGTCGTCAAACGTCGCGATACTGTACAGCTTATTTCTATCCACGCCCTCCGCGAGGAGGGCGACTACATGGATATCTATTACTTTTACGTGCCTAACAATTTCTATCCACGCCCTCCGCGAGGAGGGCGACACATAAAGCATCCTGAGAGCGAATGCCAATAGAATTTCTATCCACGCCCTCCGCGAGGAGGGCGACCTTCGGATGATGTTCGTGATGTCCGTTTCATCCTTATTTCTATCCACGCCCTCCGCGAGGAGGGCGACTGACCACCACTAAGGAGGTGTTTAAATGGGATGGATTTCTATCCACGCCCTCCGCGAGGAGGGCGACTACTGACGTCACCGGTATGCCGGGCACGCTGGCAATTTCTATCCACGCCCTCCGCGAGGAGGGCGACCAACGTGCCAAGAATCAAAATCCAGAACTGGAGCATTTCTATCCACGCCCTCCGCGAGGAGGGCGACAGCTACTACTATCCGCAGTTAGCAAACATCGGCATTTCTATCCACGCCCTCCGCGAGGAGGGCGACTGCTAGAAGCCATTCCCATTGAGACATGAGGATTTATTTCTATCCACGCCCTCCGCGAGGAGGGCGACTCATGAAAAATGAAATCTATCTCCAGCCGGGTAATATTTCTATCCACGCCCTCCGCGAGGAGGGCGACGCATACGCTGGCGGATCGACAACCGACATGGACGATTTCTATCCACGCCCTCCGCGAGGAGGGCGACCCTTTTCCAACTGTTTGGCTTGTGCCAGTTCTTTATTTCTATCCACGCCCTCCGCGAGGAGGGCGACAATTTCATGAAACGCTTGCGCTATCATCTTTACGATTTCTATCCACGCCCTCCGCGAGGAGGGCGACCAGCAACCTGAAAGCATCCTATGATGCACAGCCTATTTCTATCCACGCCCTCCGCGAGGAGGGCGACCATCGCAACATTTAACGATGAAAACGGCATTTTTATTTCTATCCACGCCCTCCGCGAGGAGGGCGACAAAAGGTGTTCAACCGTACCGCAAACAAAACCAAATTTCTATCCACGCCCTCCGCGAGGAGGGCGACCTACCGCACCAACTCTTAGTCAGGAATGGCTGGCAATTTCTATCCACGCCCTCCGCGAGGAGGGCGACTTTACTCACTAGCCTCTTTTCGCAAACGCGCAAAATTTCTATCCACGCCCTCCGCGAGGAGGGCGACTAATCCGTGGAGCAATGCACATCAGGAGACGGGCAATTTCTATCCACGCCCTCCGCGAGGAGGGCGACTGCAGAGCATTGGGACAAAGCAGCAGCGCTTATTATTTCTATCCACGCCCTCCGCGAGGAGGGCGACTTTACTCACTAGCCTCTTTTCGCAAACGCGCAAAATTTCTATCCACGCCCTCCGCGAGGAGGGCGACTAATCCGTGGAGCAATGCACATCAGGAGACGGGCAATTTCTATCCACGCCCTCCGCGAGGAGGGCGACTGCAGAGCATTGGGACAAAGCAGCAGCGCTTATTATTTCTATCCACGCCCTCCGCGAGGAGGGCGACTTT
>CAVIXY010000042.1:0-16427 GCA_963646665.1 Bacteroides sp. CAG:545 | reverse complement strand
CCCTACCACCTGCGGTGGCAGGGACCCACCCTCCGGATCATTTGCTTAGGAAACTATCTGCCGGCCTGCCGGAGAACCGCAGCCAATAACGTATACAGTTCAGATATAAATTTGAAAAGAGGGGGCATCCTGACAGATGTATCGTTTGATGAAGCCGTCCGATGAGGCGGCCGTGCTGGCCTTGTGGCAGAGCCAGCACCATGATACCGAAGACTTTGCCAAATCCGTGCTGGAACGTTTTGCCGGTGTGCAGAACATCTATGTGGCAGAAGAAAATGATGCCATTGTGGCGGCAGCGCTGGCCGTTCCGGTCACCCTGCAGGGCCGTGCAGGCAATTACCTGTATCTGTGCGGCGAGGGCAGCCTGCTTCTGGCAGGACTGCTGGATTTTCTGTGTGCACAGCAAAAGCTGCGGGGAGCAGGCTTTACGGTGGCGGTGCCTGCCGGGCCGGAACAGGCTGCTCTGCTGCAGGATAAGGGCTTTGCCCGGGCCTTTGCATTGCGCTGCCTTTCGCGGGAAGTAGCACGCAACCTGTGGAGCCAGGCGGAGTTTGATTCGGTTACCGCCAAAAAGCTCTGCGAACTGCGGGAACGCTACTGGCAGGATACCGTGCAGCTTGCGCCCGAGCGTATGGCGGTGGTGCTGGGGGATCTGTATTCCCGCGGGGCCACCATCGTGTCCAGCGCCCACGGCTATGGCATTTATTTCCGCCAGGAGGATACCCTTTATTTTGTGGAACTGATGGCCGATGACGACCGCTCTGCCGAAAAGCTGATGGAAGCGGCCCGTGAAAAAGAGGTCATTGTGGAAAAGGCCGTGATCACGGTGGGAGCCGCACAGACACTGTTCCTGGGCGAAGGCACCCGGCAGGAGTACGGCATGATCCGGTTTGACGGCGAAGCATTTGATGTGAGCGAAAGCTACATGCGCCTGATGCTGGAGCGTTGAGCGCAAAGGAAAGGAAACAGCCTATGGCACAAAAACAGGCACATGCAGCCCGCAAAAAGGGCGGTGTGTGGAAGATTCTGCTGGTTCTCGTGCTGCTGCTGGCGCTGGCTGCCGGGGCGGCGGTGCTGCTGGCCCGCCGCGAAATTTACGGCAGCGGAAAGCAGGGCACCGAGGTAACGGTGAGCATCCAGCAGGGTGGCGGCGTGGCAGCTATTGCCGGCAAGCTGAAAGATGCGGGCGTGATCCGTTCCGCCCAGCTGTTCCGCTGGTATGTCAAACAGCAGGGAGCAGCGGCAAAGCTACAGTACGGCGACTTTGCCCTGACGCCCGGCAGCTCCTACGATGACATCATTGCGGCCCTTTCCACTTACGCAAAGGCCGAAACGGTGCGCGTCACCATCCCGGAGGGCGCCACAGCCATTGCCATTGCCCAAAAGATGGAAGCGGCCGGGCTGTGCACCGCCGAGGATTTCCTGAAGGAAGCCAATGAAGGTGACTTCAGCGAATACACCTTCTGGCAGTATGTGCCGGACGACAAGGACGCCCCGGACCGCTTTATGAAGTGCGAGGGGTATCTTTTCCCGGATACCTACGAATTTCTGAAGGAGGATACGGTGCACAACTACGTGGCTACCTTCTATGCGCAGTTTGATGCCAAGATCACCGCAGAAATGTATGCTGCGCTGAAACAGCAGGGCATGACCCTGAACGAGCTGGTCACGCTGGCGTCCTTTGTACAGGAAGAGGCCGGCAACAGTCAGGATTCCAACGTGGCGCAGGTGTTCCGCAACCGCCTGGCGGAGGGTTCGCCTTACCCGCGCCTGCAGAGCAATGCTTCCAGCTACATCCAGAGCGATGAAGACAACAACTACCTCTGGAACTGGGTGGCACCTTACTACGGCGGGTGGGACAGCATCCCGGAAAACATTGTTGCTGCCTACGACACCTACCATACGGACGGCCTGACCCCCGGTGCCATCTCCAACCCGGGTCTGGCCGCCCTGCAGGCTGCCCTGGACCCGCAGCCGGATGCAGAAGCGGAGGATGCCTATTTCTTTGTGACCGACCTTGCAGGCAAGTATTACTACGCCCGCACCCTGGCCGAGCACAATGCCAACTGCCAGAAGGCAGCAGAAGTGAATAAAAGCGTGAAAGATTAACGCCCTCAGTCAGCTTCGCTGAAAGCTCTCCCGAGGGGGAGATGGCATTGCGCAAGCAATGGCGGAGAGGATGAGCCACCAAGACCTGGGAAGGAGAACTTCCCGAAAAAATTCGTTATGCATGAAAAGAGAGGAATTTTGAATATGTTACAAATCCCGGAACTGCTTGCCCCGGCAGGCGACCTGGAGCGGCTGCGCTATGCCATCAACTACGGTGCCGATGCCGTTTACTGCGGCCTGCCCGAGTTTGGAATGCGTTCCGCTCCCGCCAACTTTACCCCGGAGCAGCTGGCGGAGGGCGTGATTTACGCCCATGCCCGCGGCCGCAAGGTGTACCTGACCATGAACACTCTGCCCACCAACGAGGAAGCCGACCGCCTGCCCGAAGCCATCAAGGAAGCGGCCAAGGCCGGTGTGGATGCCTTTATTGTGGCAGACCTGGGTGTGCTGGATGCCTGCAAAACCTTTGCCCCGGACATTGATGTGCACATGTCCACCCAGACGGGCATCACCAACTGGGCGGCTGCACGGGCTGCCTATAATATGGGAGCCAAGCGTGTGGTGCTTGCCCGGGAAATGACCCTGCAGGACATTGCCATTCTGCGCGACAAAACCCCGCCGGAACTGGAAATTGAAGCTTTTGTGCACGGAGCCATGTGCATGAGCGTGTCGGGCCGGTGCCTGCTGTCCAACTACATGGCGGGCCGCGATGCCAACCGGGGCCAGTGCGCGCAGCCCTGCCGCTGGAAATACTACCTGAGCGAGGAGACCCGTCCCGGTCAGCTGTATGAGATCGGTGAAAATGAGAATGGCAGCTACATCCTGAACGCCAACGACATGTGCACCGCGCCGTTCCTGGACCTGATCTGCAAAGCCGGTGTGGACAGCCTGAAGATCGAGGGCCGCGCCAAGACCTTCTACTATGTGGCCAGTGTGACCGCAGCCTACCGCAAGGCACTGGACACCTACCTGGCCGATCCGCTGAACGACAACTTTGAGCTGCCGCCCCAGGTGTACGAAGAGCTGACCTGTACCAGCCACCGCCACTACTCGCCGGGCTTCTACTTTGGCCGTGAGCAGGCCAAACAGGCCACCGACAGTGCCACCTACATCCGGGAATGGGAGTTTGTGGGCACGGTGGACAGCTGGGAAAACGGCATTGCCCACTGCCAGCAGCGCGGCAAATGGAGCCTGGGCGACACCCTGGAAGCCTTGTGCCCGGATGGCCGCAGCATTCCGCTGACGCCGGAGTGGATCGAAAACGAAGCAGGGGAGCGGATGGAAGCCACCCCCCATGCGATGGAAAAATACACCATGCCCACCCCGGAGCTGCCGCCTATGAGCCTGCTGCGCCGCAAAACAGTGTAAAGACACAAAAGGAGCGTTCCTTCCGAACGAAGGAACGCTCCTTTTTGTCTGCAGCTGTGCAGCAGGTGGTGGTTCAGTTCACGCTTTCCAGGAAGCGCACAAAGCCTGCACGGCCAGCCTCGTCCAGCTTGTAAACACCGGCATCGGCCAGCACCTGAGCGAACACCTGGCCCACCTCATCCTGCAGGATCAGGTGCACGGTGTCGGCATTCAGTTCCGGGTGGCGGGCAAGGATATCCTGCGCCCAGGCAGCGTGCTTCTGCAGGGCCTCGGGGTATTCGGCAGTGGGGGTGCGGGCCACCAGCATATCCGCCAGATCGAACAGTTCCTGCTTCAGGCGGCTGGGCAGCACGGCCAGGCCCATGACCTCGATCAGGCCGATGTTTTCCTTTTTGATGTGATGCAGGGCCGCATGGGGGTGGAACACACCCAGCGGGTGCTCCGGCGTGGTGATGTTGTTGCGCAGCACCAGGTCCAGCTGATACTTGCCATCCCGCATCCGGGCAATGGGGGTAATGGTATTGTGCGGTTCGCCGTCCGTTTCGGCAAAGATGAAGCATGTTTCGTCCGTATAGCCGCGCCAGGCCGTCAGGATCTTGTCGGCCAGTTCCACCAGGCGCTCGTCATTTTCGCACGTCAGGCGGATGCAGCTCATGGGCCAGTGCACAATGCCGGCTTCCACATCCTCAAAGCCGGGGAAGGTCCAGGCCTTTTCAATGGGAGCCTTGGCCATGGCAAATTCGTAGTGGCCGCCCTGGAAGTGATCGTGGCTCAGGATGCTGCCGCCCACAATGGGCAGGTCGGCGTTGCTGCCCACAAAGTAGTGAGGGAACAGGCCTACAAAATCCAGCAGCTTGCGGAAGGTGGCCCGCTCGATCTTCATGGGGGTGTGCTGGTTGTTGAACACGATGCAGTGCTCGTTGTAGTACACGTAAGGGCTGTACTGCAGGTTCCAGGCGCTGTCGTTGATGGTCAGCGGGATGATGCGGTGATTCTCACGGGCCGGGTGGTTCATGCGGCCTGCATAGCCTTCGTTTTCGGCACAGAGCTGGCACTTGGGGTAAGCGCTCTGGGGAGCAAGCTTGGCCGCAGCAATGGCCTTGGGGTCTTTTTCCGGCTTGGAGAGGTTGATGGTGATGTCCAGGTCGCCGTAGGGCGTTTTGGTTACCCACTTCAGATCCCGCTTGATGCGGTAGCGGCGGATGTAATCGGTATCCTGGCTGAACTTGTAGAACCAGTCGGTGGCAGCCTGCGGGCCTTCGTTCTCATAGCGCTCCTCAAAGTTGGCGCGCACAATGCTGGGGCGCGGGGTCAGCACGCCCATGAGCTTGGTATCAAACAGATCCCGCGCGGTGGAATTGTCCGGGCACACGCCCCGGGCCACGGCATCGTCCACCAGCGTTTTCAGAATGCTTTCCAGGTCGGTGTAGCACACCTCACCTTCGGGGGCGGTAAAATCGTCCAGCTGCATGGTCATCAGCAGCTGGTTGCGGATGTAAATTTCGTCATCGGGCAGGATCAGTCCGGTGTCCAGCCCGTAGTTCACGAGCTGCTGGATGGCGGTGGAGATCACAGCACAGCGCCTCCCTCCGGGCGGATGCTGAGCACATGGCAGCGGCCTGCACCCAGAACGGCTTCCATGTCGGCCTTAAAAGCGGCCAGCATTTCCACCGGCACAAAGGCCTGCACCGTGCCGGCAAAACCGCCGCCGTGTACGCGCACGGCACCCTTGCCGTGCAGGAAGTGTTTGGCGGCAGCAATGGTCACGGCCACTTCCTGGTGCTCTTTGTACCCGGCGGGGATCACGTTCTGCAGGTACTCCCAGCTGCTGTCGCCGGACTCGGTGACCAGCTGCAGGAAGGCGTCAAAGGCATCCTCGCGCAGGGCGGCCACCTGCTGGGGCACACGGTCGTTGTCGGCATAGAAGTGGAAGGCGCGCAGCACGGCACGGTCTCCGCACTGCTTGCGGCACTCCGGCAGCTTGGCAACAAAGGTCTCAAAGGGAACATCCCGCAGCACTTCGCCGCCGCACACGGCAGCCACAGCACGGCACTCGTTGGGAATGGCGGCATATTCATCGGTCAGGTCGGCGTGGTCGGCACCGGAATCCAGGATGCACAGGGCCAGGCCTGCCTTGGAAAAGTCCACCTGCACCGGCTCCACATCGGGGTGGGCGGGGTCGGCAAAATCAATGGTGATGATGTTGCCCACGCTGGAAGCCATCTGATCCATCAGGCCGCAGGGCTTGCCAAAGTAGACGTTTTCTGCCCACTGGCCGATCTGCGCAATGGCAATGGGGGAGACCTTTTCGGTCATAAAGCAGTCATTCAGCATGACGCCGATCAGCACTTCAAAGGCAGCCGAGGACGAAACGCCGCTGCCCTTGGGCACGTTGGAAGAAATGTACACATCCAGACCGGACAGCTTGGCACCACGCTGGCGGAAGGCTTCACACTCGCCGCGCAGCAGGGCCATGGTGGTATTTTCTTCTTCCTTGCGGGCGGCAAGGTCGTTCAGGTCGATCACACACAGGTCGTAACCTTCGCTCTGCACCCGCAGCTGATTCAGGCTGTTGGGGGCGGCAGCAGCGATCATGTCGATGTTCACGCTGCCGGCCAGCACGCGGCCATGCTGATGGTCGGTGTGGTTGCCGCCAATTTCGGTACGACCCGGGGCGCTGTACAACCCGGCCTCGGTATGTGCGCCAAAGGCGGCATCCAGGCCGTTCAGCACGGCTTCATAACGGGCAGCCTGTGCGGGAGTTTCTTCGGGAGTGCAGCAGTAAAGCGATGCCAGGCGTGCGGCAAGTGCACCGCCGGCCAGCTCCTGCTTCCATGCAGAAATGGATTTCATCATAAGTGTGTCCTCCTCTTGCGTGTTGAGTGGATGAAAAAAACAGGTTCACACTGCGGCACACAGCAGTGCCGCATACTTCTGACCTTATAATATAAAATCTGAGAAGAAAACACCATGTGTTATTGTTGCATAACAATGAAATGTTGCAAAAAGTCGGCCCGGCACCGGGCTAAAAAAATAAATCAATTGAAATAAAAACGGGTTGGAAACCGAAAAACAGTTGGCGAATATCACAACAAAATGCGCGGTGTCCGGCCCAAAACGGAAGAAGGCCTGAAATGGAGAAATGCACCCGTACAACGCAAAAAGCCGCCCCGGGCGGCATCCGGTGCGGCTTTCTGCAATCAAAAGTAAGAAGAACGGCGTGTACAGGGGCAAAACCTGCACAGCCGGGAATGGCTTGGCAGCGTGCTGTTTCAGGCGTTCCGGACACAGCAGCCGGATGCACAGCGCACAGAAGAATGCGCGGGCTGCTCTGCAGAGCTGCGGCGCAGCTGGTCGCGCACGCGCACTTCCTTGCGCAGCGCATCCAGGTAGACACCCTGGAACTGAGCGTTTTCTTCCAGGGAGGCCAGGTTCACCAGCCGCTCAATGAGTGCATCGCAAAGGGTCAGTTTGAAGTTTTTCATAAAACAAATTCCTCCGTGCAGAAAGGGAAATACGATGATGTGGATTGCCCGGAGCATCTTGCAAGATCCTTGGTACGATGCTATTATATAACCAAACAAGAAAAACTGTTAGCATTATTTCGTTGAAAGGATGGGAAAAAATCGCCATGATTGACAAAGACGGAAATTGGTGCACCACAATTGCACCGGATGGCCGGGAGCTGGTGACCATTGGCACGCCGGAGTTCCCGGCCCAGATGTGGGGCCCCTGGGACGAAACGCCCTGTCAGGATTGCACCTGTGTGCCCTGGCACTGGCACGAGGAAATGGAACTGAACCTTGTAACGGCAGGCACCGAACAGTATACGGTGGATGGCCGCACCTTCTGTCTGGGGCCGGGCCAGGCGGTGTTCGTCAACAGCGGGGTGCTGCACGGCTCGGTGCCCGGCCCCGGAGAAGTGAGCATCCATCACATTTCGCTGGTGTTCCATGGCTCCATTGTGGGCGGGGCTTCGGGCAGCATCTTCTGGCAGAAATACCTTGGTTCGCTGTCCACCGCACCGGAGTGCCGCTGTGTGCCCCTGCTGGGGGAGACGGAGTGGCAGCGGCAGGCGCTTACTGCATTGCAGCGCATTGCGGACCTGTGGCAGAAAAAGCAGCCGGGGTATGAGTTTGAGGTGCGCACAGAGCTTTCGCGGATCGTTCTGCTCATCAAAGAAAACTGCGCCCGGCACGCCCCGGCCCCATCGGAACGGGACCTGCGGGATGCCGAGCGCATCAAGCAGATGCTGGATTTTGTGCGCCGCCACCAGGATGAAGCGCTTACCACCGAGCAGATCGCAGCCAGCGCCGCCATCAGCGTGAGCGAGTGCCTGCGCTGCTTCCGCCGCACCATGAACCTGACCCCCAAGGAATACCTGCGCCAGCACCGGGTGCGCCATGCGGCCCAGCTGCTAGAAAATACGGACAAGAGCATTGCGCAGATCGGCATGGAGTGCGGCTTTGAGGATATGAGCTACTTTGCCCGGGTGTTCCGCGCCGAGCGGGGCTGCACCCCTACGGAGTATCGGGCACGGGTGAATCCATAAAAATAAGGGAAACCCCTCTCAGTCATCGCTGCGCGATGCCAGCTCTCCCGAAGAGAGAGCTTTATTTGTGCGAACCGGTAAATGCAAAAAAGCTCCCCCTTTCGGGGGAGCTGGCGAACAACGTGAGCCTGAGAGGGTTATTTCGTAAATTCGTTTCCGGTCAGGCCGTCCATGTTCAGCATCCCTTCCAACGCGGCAATGTCGGTGGAAACGTCCAGCGCATCGGCCTGGAACAGTTTGTCCAGCTGGTTTTCAAAGGCGGAAACCAGCAGGTCCATACTGCGCTCAATGCTGTGCTTGGCCTCGCTGATGTTGGCACCGTCCACTTCCTGCGCCGCAAGGCTGGCGTAAGTGTTCAGCAGCTTGAGGGCGGTGGGCAGGTAGTAGTCCATAAACTTCTGCAGCTGGGCCTTTTTGGCGGGGTCCTTTTTGGCCAGCTCAAAGATGCGGGCGCTCACAGCTTCCAGGCGGCTGATCTTGGCGGTCATCACCGGGTCCGGAATGGCATCGTTCACTACCCGCAGCTGATGCAGCAGGCTGGCATATTCATCCTCCGGTGCTTTGGCGGGGGCTGCCTGCTTCGGTTCCGGCTTAGGCGGCTGCGGTGCGGCACCCCGCACCACCAGCGTGCCGGTGCGGTTGTCGATGTAGGCATCGGCCCCGAAGTACCCGTGGCTGATGGCGCTTTCCACGGCGGCGCGGCCCTTGGCGGCATCCACCCCGGCGGCGGCAAACAGCTCGCTGAGCAGAATGTTGTCCCGGTCGCCCACGATCTTGTCCAGCAGGCGTTCCAGCTTGCGGGTGCGCTTCATATGCAGGCCGGTGAGCAGGGCACCGCCGCCGCCGACCATCTGGGCCAGGCCCACCATCAGCTGGCTCCATTCCTTATAGTAAGCCCACATGTCCACAAAATCGGTTATCTTGCCAAAGCCGCTCAGCAGAAAGATCACGCCAAACAGGGTACACAAAAAGGTAAGGAGCTTGTGCCGCTCCTTGGCGTCCCGCTGCTCCTTGGTGGGAGTGTCGTGGCCGTAGATGTACTCGGGGTCCGTCTGGGCAGACACAGCAGCCTCCGGGCGGGTATCCTGCGCGCGGAAATCGGCGCTGTAGGATGCATTGGCATTGGCAGCGGCCTGCTCTTCCGCCTGGTTCTTTTTATCAATGCTTTTTAAAATGAACAGCAGCACACCCACCGGGGCGGACATGGCAAACACGATAAAAATGGCAATGGTCGGGATCTTGGCAAAATAATGCTTTTTCGGCTGCATGGGGCAGAATTCCTTTCACAAACAAAAATGACCGCGTTCCACTCTATTATAGCGGAGCGCGGTCGTTTTGTTAAGGGGCAAATTCTGCACACAGAACAGGCAGGGGAGTAAGGATGCCTGCTTTGGGAAAAATTACTTCATCAGGCTGCAGACGGCTTCTGCATAGGCGGTGGGGTCGTCCACGGGCAGGCCTTCGATCAGCTGGGCCTGTGCATACAGCAGGGCGCTGTACTTGTTCACCTTGTCGGTGTCACCGGCTTCCTGGGCGGCCTTCAGCACAGCGAACACCGGGTGGTTGGCGTTCAGCTCCAGCACCTTGTCGCTCTTCACGCCCTCGCTGCCGGGCTGCTTGGACAGCACCTTTTCCATTTCAAGAGACAGCGGGCCGTCCGCGCTCAGGCACACGGGGTGATCCTTCAGGCGGGTGGAAACTTTGACTTCCTTCACCTTGCCGTTCAGGGCGTCCTTCATGGCATCAAACAGGGGCTTGTTCTCGGCGGTGGCGTCTTCGGCAGCCTTCTTTTCTTCCTCGGTTTCCAGGCCCAGGTCGCCGCTGTTCACGTTCTTGAACTCCACGGTGCCGTCCTTGCCCTCGGCGTCCTTGCGCGGGTAGGTGCGCAGGATCTGCAGGCAGAACTCGTCTACGTCCTCGGTCAGCAGCAGCACGTCATAGCCCTTGTCCAGCACCAGCTCAGCGGCAGGCAGCTTTGCCAGACGGTCGGTGGAGTCACCGGCAGCAAAGTAGATGTACTTCTGCTCGGCGGGCATCTTGTCGATGTACTCCTGCAGGGTAACCATCTTCTGCTCCTTGGCAGACCAGAACAGCAGCAGGTCGCGCAGCAGTTCGGCGTGCATTCCGTAATCGGAGTAAGCACCAAACTTGATCTGACGGCCGAATTCCTTCCAAAATTCCTCATATTTCTCGCGGTCGTTGGCCAGCATGGCGTGCAGCTCGTTCTTGATCTTCTTTTCCAGTGCGTTGTGGATCAGCTTGAGCTGGTTGTCCTTCTGCAGCATTTCACGGCTGATGTTCAGGTTCAGATCCTGGCTGTCCACAATGCCCTTGACGAAGCTGAAGTAATCGGGCAGCAGGTCGGCGCACTTTTCCATGATCAGCACGCCGGATGCATACAGAGCCAAGCCCTTTTCGTAGTCCTTGGTATAGAAGTCGTAGGGGCGGTGGCTGGGCACGAACAGCAGAGCGTTGTAGTTGGCAGTGCCTTCGGTGCGGCTCACAATGACCCGGGCAGGGTCTGCGTAGTCGCTGAACTTGTCTTTATAGAAGGTGTTGTACTCCTCATCGGTCACTTCACTCTTCTGCTTTTTCCAGATGGGCACCATGCTGTTCAGGGTTTCCAGCTCGGTGTAGGTTTCCCACTCGGGCTTGTAATCGTCCGGTTTGGGGTCCGGTTCCGGCTTCTGGCGGCTCTTTTCGCGCTCCATCTGGATGGGATAGCGCACATAATCGCTGTACTTCTTGACGATGGCCACAATGCCGTACTCGTCTAGGAAGTTGTCGTAGTGGTCGGTCTCGGTATCGGGCTTGATGTGCAGGATGATCTGGGTGCCCACGGTGTCCTTCTCGGCGGGGGTCATTTCGTAGCCGTCCACACCGGAAGATTCCCACTGCCATGCCTCGTCCGAACCATAGGCCTTGGAAATGACGGTGACCTTATCGGCTACCATGAAGGAAGAGTAGAAGCCGACACCGAACTGGCCGATGATGTCAATGTTCTCGTCCTTGTTGTCCTTCTTGAAGTCCAGGGAGCCGGAGTGGGCAATGGTGCCCAGGTTCTGCTCCAGTTCTTCCTTGGTCATACCAATGCCGTTGTCCTCCACGGTGAGGATGCGGTTTTCTTTGTCGCGGGTGATCAGGATGCGGAAATCGCTCTTGTTCATGCCCACGCTGGTATCGGTCAGGCTCTTATAGTACAGCTTATCAATGGCATCCGAAGCATTGGAGATCAGCTCGCGCAGGAAAATTTCCTTGTTGGTATAAATGGAGTTGATCATCATGTCCATCAGCTTTTTGCTTTCTGCCTGGAATTCTTTCTTGGCCATAGTACAAAACCTCTTTTTGAATCGTAATTGGATTGAGCTGCCCCTTGCAGGGCGGCCGCCGCATACAGCGGCTGATGCAGAGAAGCGGATGCACCCGGGGAACGAGTGATATCGTACTTCTTAGCACTCATAATCTTCGAGTGCTAATATACACCGCCGCCGCACAAAAATCAAGGGCTTTCATAAAAAGTTTAAAAATGGGCTTTCTGCATAAAAAAGCGCCGGACGCTTGCAAAGCGGCGTAAAATGTGGTAACATAAACCTTGGTTATAAAACCTGAATACTCCCAAACGCAGCGACGGAGAGAGTAGGTTTTTCCTGCAGGGCAAAGAGAGAAGCTTCACCGGCTGAAAGGGCTTCCGCGTGCAGAAAACTGAAGTTCGCTCCCGAGCGGCCTGCGCGAACGGCATTGGCCCATTAGCACAGGACGGTTGCGCCCCGTTACGGCGTTTGAGCGCTGTCTGCAGCTTTCTG
Organism: Bacteroides sp. CAG:545; assembly: GCA_963646665.1. Classification (GTDB taxonomy): domain Bacteria; phylum Bacillota; class Clostridia; order Oscillospirales; family Ruminococcaceae; genus Faecalibacterium. The sequence goes on along the minus strand of CAVIXY010000042.1, from coordinate 4,595 downwards.
TGCGTGCAGGCAGAAAACGGGTGGTACCGCGGAGACTGCATTGATGCAAGGCTTCGTCCCTTTTTGTCCGGTTTGGCCGGGCAGGGGGGACGGGGCCTTTTTTATGGTCTCCGCCCATGAACACGAAGTAGTAAAAGGAGAGAACATCCATGCAAGCAATGATTGATGAGCTGGCAAAACAGGCCGAAGAAAGCCTTGGCCAGGTGTCCAGCAAAGAAACGCTGGCCTCTTTCTGGCAGGAATACCTCAGCAAAAACGGCAAGATCCCTGCCCTGATGAAGAACCTGCGCACCGTTGAGCCCGAAGAGCGCCCGGCTATGGGTAAGATCATCAACGAACTCAAGGCCAAGGTGCAGGCGGATTACGATGCCGCTGCCGAAAAGGTGAAGGAAGCAGAGCTTGCTGCCCGCAATGCCGCTGAAACGGTGGACATCACTCTGCCCGCCAAGACCCGCGCTGTGGGCGGCCTGCACCCGCTGACTTTGGTGACCAACCAGATCATTGACGTGTTCTCCGGCATGGGCTTTGCAGTGGCCGATGCCCCGGAGATCGAGGACGACGACCACAACTTCACCCGCCTGAACGTGCCCAAGGATCACCCGGCCCGCGATATGCAGGATACCTTCTACCTGTCGGACGAGTTCCTGCTGCGCACCCAGACTTCCGGCGGCCAGATCCGCACCATGGACAGCCAGAAGCCGCCCATCAAGGTGCTGATCCCGGGCCGTGTGTTCCGCTCGGACTCCGATGCCACCCACAGCCCCATGTTCCATCAGATGGAAGGCCTGGTCGTGGACAAGGGCATCACCCTAGGCGACCTGCAGGGCGCACTGAACACCTTTGTGCAGAAGCTGTTTGGTGCCGACACCCGCACCCGTCTGCGTCCGTCTTACTTCCCGTTCACCGAACCCAGCGTTGAGGTGGACGTGAGCTGCTTTGAGTGCCACGGCAAGGGCTGCCCGCTGTGCAAGCACACCGGCTGGATCGAGGTGCTGGGCGGCGGCGTCGTCAACCGCAAGGTTTTGGAAAACTGCAACATCGACCCGGACGAGTATTCCGGCTTTGCCTTCGGCATCGGCATCGAGCGTATCGCCATGCTGAAGTATGGCATCAACAACATCGGCCTGATGTTCGAGAACAACCTGCAGTTCCTCAAGCAGTTCCACGAATAAGAGGGGAGAGAACAAACAATGAAAGTACCGTTCAGTTGGTTAAAAGAATACGTAGATATTGACGTCACCGCCCAGGAGCTGGAGGAAAAGCTGTTCTCCTGCGGCTTTGAGGTGGAAGAACTGATTCCGCTGGATGCCGGCATCAGCAAGGTGGTTGTCGGCAAGATCGTGGAGATGGAAAAGCAGGAGGGCACCCACCTGACCAAGTGCGTGGTGGACTGCGGCGACTACGGCCACGACATCCGCATCAGCACCGGTGCCACCAACATGAAGCTGGGCGACTGCGTGCCCGCTGCTCTGGATGGCTCCACGCTGCCCGGCGGCATCAAGATCAAGGCCCGCAAAATGCAGGGCGTGGAATCCAATGGTATGCTGTGCTCCGGCGAAGAGCTGGGCCTGAACGATGACCTGTTCCCCGGCTCTGAGGTCTACGGCCTGCTGATCCTGCCCGAGGATTCCGTTCCCGGCACCGACATTGCACCGGTGGTGGGTCTGGATGACTACATCTTTGATATTTCCATCACCGCAAACCGCCCGGACTGCCAGTCTGTCATCGGCATTGCCCGCGAAGTGGCCGCTATTCTGAACAAGCCCCTGCACATGCCTGCTATGGACTACAAGACCGTCTGCGATGCCGATGAGCCGGTCAGTGTCAAGGTGGAAGCACCGGACCTGTGCCCCCGCTACATGGCACACTATGTGCGCAACATCCGCATGGGCGAGTCTCCCCGCTGGATGAAGCGCCACCTGGCCCTGTGCGGCCTGCGCTCCATCAGCAATGTGGTGGATATCACCAACCACACTCTGCTGGAAATGGGCCAGCCTATGCACGCTTTTGACCTGAACAAGGTGGCTGGCCGCAGCATCACCGTGCGCCGCGCCCACGAAGGGGAAAAGATCGTCACCCTGGACGAGAAGGAATTTACCCTGAACCCCAACAACCTGGTCATCTGCGATGCCGAAAAGCCGGTGGCTCTGGCCGGCATCATGGGCGGTGCCAACTCTGGCATGGACGACAACACCACCAGCCTGCTGTTCGAGTGTGCCACCTTTGCCCGTGACTGCGTGCGTAAGACCAGCCGTGCTCTGGGCCAGAACAGTGATTCTTCTGCCCGTTATGAGAAGGGCGTGGACCGTCACTCTCCCGAGCTGGGCCTTGCCCGCGCCCTGCACCTGATCCAGGAGCTGGACTGCGGCGACATCACCACCCTGGAATACGACCTGACCGATGGCCGTCCGCTGGAGCGCAAGCACATCGTTACCACCCCCGCCAAGATCTGCGGCGTGCTGGGCATCACCGTGCCCGATCAGACCATGATCGACATTCTGCAGCGTCTGGAATTCACCGTGGATGTGCAGGCAGACGGCAGCTGGGATGTGTCCGCACCTCTGTACCGTGAGGATGTGGAGAGCTTCCCGGATCTGGCGGAGGAAGTCATCCGCGAGTACGGCTACGACCACATTGTGCCCACTTTCCTGAACACTGCTGCCGTGACCAACGGCGGCCTGAACTACGACCAGAAGCAGCAGCTCAAGACCAAGCGTCTGCTGGCTGCGCAGGGCTTCTATGAGGCATCCACTCTGGCCTTCTACTCCAATGCAGAGCTGGATATGCTGCATATCCCGGCGGATGATGAAGCCCGCAAGGCCATCCGTATCCTGAACCCCATCAGCGAAAACCTGTCCATCATGCGCACGCTGCTGGCTCCTTCCATGCTGAATGTCATCGTGGACAACCTGAAAAAGGGCAACGCTGAGGGCCGCCTGTTCGAGATGGCACCGGTCTATCTGGCCAAGGAGCTGCCCATCAACGAACATCCCCACGAGCGCCAGACCCTGTGCCTGGGTGCCTTTGGCCCGGAAGAGGACTTCTTTACCGTCAAGGGCGCACTGGAAGCGCTGGCTGCCGGTTTCGGCCTGAGCTTTGCCTATAAGCGCGAGACCACTCCGTGGCTGCACCCCGGCATCAGCGCCGCTGTTTACTGCAATGGTAAGCGCCTGGGCGTGTTCGGCAAGCTGGCCAATGAGATCAACGGGGAACTGGAGATCGCAAAAGAGCAGAAGGACAGCCAGAACATCTACCTGGGTGAGCTGGATTATGAGGCTCTGATGTCCTGCGTGGAGGGTGAACTGCGCTATCAGCCGCTCAGCCCCTATGCAGCTGTCAAGCGTGACCTGGCCCTGGTCTGTGATGAAAAGACCACCTGCGGTGAGATCGAAGAGACCATCAAGAAGGCCAGCCCGCTGGTGAATGAGGTCAAGCTGTTCGATATTTACCGCGGCGCAAACCTCGGCGAGGGCAAGAAGAGCATGGCATTCACGCTGTCTCTGTCCGACCCGAAGAAGGAAGTCTCCGCCGAAGAGGTAGAGCGTGTGGTCAAGAAGATTCTCGGCAACCTGAAGTTCAAGCTGGGCATTGAGATCCGCTGATTCCCTATATTATAAGTGAGAAGGCCGCCTGTGCAGCAATGCATGGGCGGCCTTTTTGCATAGGGGGATAGAACTTTGAAGAATGGTATGTTATACTTAACTCGGAATGTGACGTACCAGTGAAGCGGGAGGGATTTTATGAGCGAGCATTTACAGCTGGAGGATATGCCGGAGTTTTGCACAGCCATAAAAACATGGCTGAATGACCACTATCCGCAGGAAGAAGCAGAACACATCTGGCAGGCGACCAGCCGCCAGTACGAGCAGTATCTGACCGAACTGCCGGACTACGGCGGAAAGAAGAATACCCATGCGGCGGGCATCTATGGCAGCGTGCTGATCTTCTCGTTGTATCCGCAGCTGCCGGACCACCCGCCGGTGGAAGAACTGCAGGAGTTTGTGCCTGAGATGTTCATGGCAAGCTTTGTCGGACTGGGAAAAATCTTTAACCTGAACCGCGGTGCGGATATGTGGCTGATTGATAAAGTATTCCATATGGTTGGCAGGAAAGACCGGAAAGAGTATGCGCAGTATCCGGCCACATTCTGCAACGTATCGGAACCATACGATAAAAAACACCATGCCACTCGTTATCGCTATACGCACTGCCCCAATGCAGCTTTTGCCCAAAAGCACGATCTGCTGTATGTGCTGCCGCTGTTCTGCAATGCGGATTACTGGGGGATTGGTAAGCTCCATGGAACGCTCATCCGCCGCGGCACCTGCGGAAACTCGGATTGCTGTGATTACTGTGTCGTTGGCTCAAAGAACCCGCTGGCGCAGGAGTATGAGATCGTAAAGGACGAGAAAGGTTTTCTGGTAAGTCGGAAAATACAGAAGTAAAACGGAACGCTGTCTGTGTAGGAATATATAGACAGCGTTTTTATTTGCAGAACATGGTGGAATACAAGAAAATGAAGAAAACTCAGATTTGTTTTAAAAAACTTGTCAAAAAGTGTTGACAAGAGGGCGGGGGTGTGGTATTATACTTGA
>CAVIXY010000041.1:0-16772 GCA_963646665.1 Bacteroides sp. CAG:545 | reverse complement strand
AAAATCCTTGGATTTCATACAATTTTAATAGTGTTTTTTTGTTTCTTCATCCAGATTTGTTCAGCCATCCAGTTTTGTCCGGCTGCCCGTTTTGCACTTTTGTGCGCTGAAGCGTCCGTTTCGGCATTTCAGCCAGTCAGGGCGTCCCACAGCAGCTGCAGTGCCGTGCCAAAATCCATCCTGGGGGCATCCGCCGCCGCGCGCACCTCGTATTCGCCCAGAAGCGTTTCGCCGCTGCAGATCCGCACGCTGCCCACGGCCTGGCCCTGCTCCACAGGCGCTTCCAGCATCTGCGGCAGATCCAGTTCGGCGGTGAGCTGCGCCGCGCCCTCTTTGGGCAGCAGCAGGGTCTCAGGCAGGGCTGCGTAGTCCAGTGGCACGCTGTCCTCTGCGCTGCCCGTTACCTGCAGCTGAAGCGGGCGGTTCTCCATGGCGGGCAGCGGTGCGGCCTGCCATGCCCCAAAGCCGTAGTCCAGCAGGGTGGTGGCCGCTTCAAAACGGTCTTTGCTGGAAGGTGCTCCCAGCACAACGGCGATGAGCTGCAGGCCGTCCCGGGCGGCGCTGGCGCTGATGCACACGCCTGCCCCGCCGGTGGTGCCAGTTTTCAGCCCGGTAATGCCGTTGTAGCGGCGCAGCAGCTTGTTGGTGTTTACCAGCTGGGTGGCTCCGCCGCGCAGGGTATCGGTCCAGATGCCGGTGTAGTGCAGCACCTCCGGGCAGGTGTTCAGGATCTGGCAGCTCATCACCGCCACATCCCGCGCCGTGGAAAGATGCCCTTCCGTGTCCAGCCCGCAGGCATTGTGGAAGGTGGTGCTGCTCATGCCCAGCTCAGCGGCCCGGGCGTTCATGCGCTCCACAAAGGCCGGTTCGCTGCCGCCCACCAGCTCTGCCACCGCCACGGCGGCATCGTTGGCCGAGGACACACAGATGGCCTTGATCATCTCATCCAGCGTGAACTGCTCCCCCGGCTCCAGCCAGATCTGGCTGCCGCCCATGTGGTAGGCGTGCTCGCTCACCGGCACCGGCGTGTCCATGGTCAGGCGTCCGTCATGCACGGCCTCAAAGGTAAGCAGCAGCGTCATTACCTTGGTAATGGACGCAATTGGCATCTGCTGGTCTGCGTTCATTTCATACAGCACCGTTCCGGTGGTCTGCTCCACCAGCATGGCCGCCCGGCAGTTGAGGTTCAGCTGCGGGGCCGCCGCCGTGGGCAGGGCCGGTTCTGCTGCCGCCTGAGTCTGCACCGCAGGGGCCGCCGTTTCCACCCGCAGCCCCCTGCCCTGCGCTGTGCCGAATGCCAGCGCAAACAGCCAGAAACATACCACGCCTGCACACAGCAATGCCAGATTTCTCCGTTCCATTCCTGCACCCTCCCCGCAAACTCTTGTCTGGTGCAGTGTATGCGGCAGGCGGCAGCAAAATACCAGCCCGGGAACCTGCGCATTTTTTGCACGCTGGAACGTGCCGCCGGGCAAAATCCACTCTTGCGTCCGAGGGCTGCCGTGTTATATAATGAGGAGTAATGCATTTGCACCCCTGTTTTTTGTCGAAAGGATATCCCCTCATGCGAGTTTGTTTTTATACCCTTGGCTGCAAGGTCAACCTGAACGAGACCGGTGCACTGGAACAGATGTTCCGGTCCAACGGCTTTACCATTGCGCAGGAAGGCGAACCGGCGGACGTGTTTGTGGTGAACAGCTGCACCGTAACCAACTTCGGCGATCAGAAAAGCCGCAAATGGCTGCGCCGCGCCAAGCGCGAAAATCCCGGCGCGGTCACCGTGCTCACCGGCTGCTACCCGCAGGCCTTCCCGGAGGAAGCCGCTCAGTTTCTGGAAGCCGACCTGGTGTGCGGCAACGGTGACCGCAAGGCCATTCTGGACAATGTGCTCAAGCTGCTGGACGGCCACGAGCGCATTGTGGCCATTACCCCGCACCAGCGCGGCGAACAGTTCGAGGAGCTGCCGGTGGAGCGTTTCGAGACCCACACCCGCGCATTTATTAAGGTAGAGGACGGCTGCAACCGGCAGTGCGCCTACTGCGTCATTCCCCGCGCCCGCGGCCCGGTGCGCAGCCGTGCCGAGAGCAGCATTCTGGCCGAGCTGCGCCAGCTGGCCGCTTCCGGCTACCGTGAGGTGGTGCTGAGCGCCATCTCCCTGCCCAGCTACGGCCTGGACACCGGCACAAACCTGGTGGAGCTGGTGGAGCACTGCGCCCAGGTGGAAGGCATTGAACGCATCCGTCTGGGCAGCCTGGACCCGGACATGCTCACGCCGGAGTTCATCACCCGGCTGGCTGCTGTGGACAAGCTGTGCCCGCAGTTCCACCTGAGCCTGCAGAGCGGCTGCACCGCCACCCTGCGCCGGATGCGCCGCGTGTACACCGCCGAGCAGTACGCTCAGGTGGTGGATAAGATCCGCGCCGCCTACGGCAGCCGCCCGGTGAGCTTTACCACCGACTGCATCTGCGGGTTCCCCGGCGAGACCCCGGAGGACTTTGCGGAGAGCTGCGAATTTTTGAAAAAGATCGGCTTTCTCAAGGTACACGTGTTCCCCTACTCCCGCCGCAGCGGCACCCCGGCCTACGACTTCCCGGATCAGGTACACGAGCGGGAAAAGCAGGCCCGCAGCCGCGAGATGAACGCCCTTGTGGAGCAGCTGCGCTGCGAGGTGCTGGCCTCCCACGAGGGCACCGAGGATGACGTGCTGCTGGAAACGCCGCTGTCCGGCACCCTGTTCACCGGCTACACCCGGCTGTACATCCCGGTGGTGGTGTCTGCCCCCGGCCATGCCAGCGGCGAGATCGTGCACGTAAAATTGGACCGCTACGATGGCGAGCGGGTGCGTGCAGCACTTTGCTGATTTTTTAACGTGAAATTTGTTCACTTTTATCCATTTGCGAATTGTTTAACAATTTTTAAGATTTTCCCTTTTCAGCACGGCTTCTTTGTGTTAAAATGAACATGGAATATTCGGGCCGGGGTGCTGTTTGCAGCAGCGCCGCTACCAACCGTCCCGTTTCACCGCAGGCCATGGGTGCGTGCCCATTTGCCGCGGGCAGTGCATATTCTGTCGTTTGAACGCAAAACAAGGAGAGATTGGAATGAGTTTTCGAGGAATCAATACCACGGTCATCCAGATCCGCCGCCAGGTGTTTACCGAAGTGGCCCGGATGGCTTACGCCAACGTCAAGGGCGAGCAGGCCAACCACCTGATGCGCAAGATCCCTTACACCATCATCCCCGGTGAGGAAGGCAAGCTGCGCAAGGACATCTTCCTGGAGCGCGCCATTGTTGAGGAGCGTGTGCGCCTGGCCATGGGTCTGCCCACCCGCCGCATGGACGAGCACAACAGCGTGGTCTCCGGCCTGGAAGACGCTTCCATTGCCGATAAGTATTACGATCCCCCGCTGGTGAACGTGATCAAGTTTGCCTGCAACCGCTGCCCGGAAAAGCTGGTCAAAGTCTCGGACCTGTGCCAGGGCTGCCTTGCTCACCCCTGTATGGAAGTGTGCCCCAAAAAGGCCATTACCTGGGAGAGCGGCCGTTCCACCATTGATCAGGACAAGTGCATCAAATGCGGCCGCTGCGTTGGCGTGTGCCCCTACAATGCCATTGTCAAAACCGAGCGTCCCTGCGCCGCTGCCTGCGGCATGGGTTCCATCCACTCCGATGAGCTGGGCCGCGCCGAGATCGACTACAGCAAGTGCGTTTCCTGCGGCCAGTGCCTGGTCAACTGCCCCTTCGGTGCCATTGCCGACAAGGGCCAGATCTATCAGCTGATCCAGGGCTTCAACCGCGGCGACCGCATTTATGCCCTGGTGGCTCCCGCCTTCATCAACCAGTTCCCGGGCCTGGCTTCCACCGGCAAGCTGAAGGCTGCCCTGAAGGCCGTTGGCTTCTACGATGTGGTGGAGGTTGCCATTGGTGCAGATCTGTGCACCGTGGACGAAGCCCACGACTTCCTGGAGGAAGTGCCCAGCAAGCTGAATTTCATGGCCACTTCCTGCTGCCCGGCCTGGAGCATGATGGCCAAGACCGCCTTCCCGGATCTGGCCAAGAACATCTCCATGACCATGACCCCCATGGTGTTCACCGCCCGCATGATGAAGCAGAAGGATCCCGAGGCCCGTATGTGCTTCATCGGACCCTGCGCCGCCAAGAAGCTGGAAGCTTCCCGCCGCTCCGTCCGCTCCGATGTGGACTTTGTGCTGACCTTTGAGGAACTGGCCGGCATCATTGAGGCCAAGGACATCGACACCAGCCTGCTGGAAGTGGACGAGGCCGAAGCCCTGCACGCAGCCTCTGCAGCCGGCCGCGGCTTTGCACAGTCCGGCGGTGTGGCCAAGGCCGTTGCCGATAAGATCAAGGAATGGAACCCGGATATGGATGTGAAGATCGCATCCGCACAGGGCCTGGCCGAGTGCAAGAAGCTGCTGATGCTGGCCAAGGCGGGCAAGTACAACGGCTACCTGCTGGAAGGCATGGGCTGCCCGGGCGGCTGCATTGGCGGCGCCGGCACCATTGCCGACCCGGCACGCACGGCTGTGCAGCTGAACAAGTACGTGAAGGAAGCCCCCTTCGCCGACCCGGAGCAGAGCCCCTTCATGAGCGAGATCCACGTGCTGAAGGATGACCCCAACTTTGAAGTTTAAGCGCTGATTTTTGCGGGCACCGTTTTCTGATTGAAAAGCGGTGCTCGCTTTCGTTTTCCACAGCAAGTCATCGTTTCTGTGTAATATTTTTGTGAATCTTCCACGAACCGCATTGACAACCTCACCCTGCTATGGTATATTAGCGCCGTCAAACCGCTTTTGATTTTTGCAATACAGCCGCTTCTGCGGCAGGAAAGGCTGATTTTTATGACAACTACCCTGAAACGCGCATGCACCGCGCTGCTCTCGCTGGCACTGCTGTGCATGTTCACTCTGGGCGCAGCGGCAGCCACCCGGCTGAACGTTGGCGTCAAGTTCTGGAAGGAAAGCTCCGACAAGGAGTCCATGGCCAACACTGGCATTGACACGGAGCGCGAAGCTTCCCTGATCCGCCAGTCCAATGGCACCTACACCCTGACCCTGCCCATCCAGCAGGTGTCCAAGATGGGCATTACCGGCTACCTGACCGGCCTGACCATCGGGGATGTAACCTACTCCGGCACGGTATCCGGCGATGTGGCCAGCGGTACCGGCGTGCTCACCATTAAAAATCTGCCCTCCTCGGTGCTCACCGGCAGCAGTGTCAGCAAGGCGCTGACCGTTACCTGCAACATCCAGATGGATCTGAGCCTGCTGGGCGAGATCAACACCACCGCACGCATGTGCATCTGGGTAAAGTAACTTTTCAAGGAAAGAGCGGCGTTCCAACCGGAACGCCGCTCTTTCCTTTACCCTTCCATATGCTTTTCCACAAAGTCGCCGACCATTTTATCCAGCTGCAGCACAGCATTTTCTGCGCCCTTCATCACCTTGCGGGTGGTGCGGCGCAGCTGGCGCTGGTTCTGGGTGGCGGCCATAACGCCCACGGCCCCCAGGGCGGCCCCGGCAGCCATGCCCAGCCAAACGCCGGTGGAAGCCTGATTCGTCTGCTGTCTCATTGCAAAAACTCCTTTCGTCATCCGGCTCTTGGGATGCTGACACTAGTATTTCCGACAAATAATCCGGTATACGCTTTTTTTGTGCTGGAATTTGTGGTATACTGTAGCATGATGTTTTATCGTATTCTGCCTTTGGCACTGCGATGCCGGGCCGGGGCCTGCCCCCGCCCGCCGAAACAGCATAGTAAGGAGGTTCCCTTATTTGATACAACCCGTTGAACCCAAAAAGATTCTCTGTATCCACGACCTGTCCGGCGTGGGGCGCTGCAGCCTGGCGGTGATCCTGCCGGTGCTTTCCATCATGGGAACACAGCCGGTGGCGCTGCCCACGGTGGTGCTCTCCACCCACACCGGCGGTTTCGGCGCACCTGCCCGCATGGACGGCAGCGCCTATGGCGAACAGGCACTGGAGCATTACCGTGCACTGGGCCTGGAGTTTGACTGCATCTACACCGGTTACCTGGGCGGCGAGGCCCAGGTGGCACTGGCCGAAAAGGCCTTTGCGTTCTGGCCGGGTGCCCACAAGATCGTGGACCCGGTCATGGGCGACAACGGCAGAGCCTACACGTCCGTGACCCCGGCTCTCATTGAGCGCATCCGCGGCCTGTGCCGGTCGGCGGATCTGATCCTGCCCAACTACACCGAGGCGCAGCTTCTGCTGCAGCGGGAGCCGGTGCAGGATGCCCTAGACGATGCCGGTGCGCAGGCGCTGGCGGATGAGCTGGCGGCCCTGGCCCCCAGTTCCGTGGTCACCGGCCTGCCGCTGGGCAAGTACATTGGCTGTGCCGGCGGCGGACGCGACCGGTTTGTGATCAAGAAGCTGCACATCGACCGCAGCTTCCCCGGCACCGGCGATTTGTACGGTGCGGTGCTGATCGGTTCGCTGATCCAGGGCAATGCCCTGAGCGCTGCCGCCGACAACGCCGCCGAGTTCGTCTCGCTGGCCATCCAGCACACCCCCGCCGGGCAGGACACCCGGTTTGGCGTGTGGTTTGAGCCGTTGCTGCCCCGCCTGTGCCCGCCCCGGGATTTTTAAGGAGGGTGCCGATGAGTGAAAAGCCAACGCTGAACATTGTGCTGGTGGAGCCGCGCATCCCGCAGAACACCGGCAATGTGGCCCGCACCTGTGCTTGCACGGCCTGCCGCCTGCATTTGGTCGGCCCCATGGGCTTTGCCATTGACGACAAAAAGCTCAAGCACGCCGGGCTGGACTACTGGCACTACCTGGACATTACCTATTACGATGGGCTGGATGATTTCTTTGCCAAAAACAGCGGTCCATACTATTACTTTACCACCAAAGCACCCCAGCGCTACACCGATGTGGCCTACCCGGACGGCGCATACTTGGTGTTCGGGCGGGAGGACGCCGGCCTGCCGGAAGCCCTGCTGGCCGCCAACCAGGAGCACTGCATCCGGATGCCCATGCGGGACACCTGCCGCAGCCTGAACCTTTCCAACAGCGTGGCCGTGGGCGTGTACGAGGTGCTGCGCCAGTGGGATTTTCCGGAATTGCTGGACCACGGGCACTTACGAGATTATGAATGGAAATGAGGGACATTATGAGCAAGATTGCGATCCTGACCGATTCTTCCTGCGATATCCCGCAGGAAATGGCCGAGAAATACGGCATCGACATCATGAGCTTTCACATCCTGCTGGACGATGTGGATTACATCGAGCGTGAAAGCTGCACCAACACCGAATTTTACGACAAAATGCGCATGGCCAAGGGTGTGCCGTCCACGGCAGCCATCACCCCCATCCAGTTCTGCGAAAAATACTGCCAGTACGTGGACGAGGGCTACACCGATGTGATCCATGTGCCCATCAACAAGTCCGGCTCTTCCACCTACAACAATGCCCTGATGGCCCAGGGAATGCTGCGGGAAGAGCGGCCGGAACACCACCTGAAGATCCACCTGCTGGACCCGCACACCTATTCTATGGTGTTCGGCTGGTATCTGTGCGAGATGGCCCGCAAGCTGAAGAACGGGGCCGAGATCACCCACGTGATCCAGGAATTTGAAACGCAGATGAACTGCATGGAGATCATTCTGGGACCCTACAGCCTGAAGCAGATGAAAAAGAGCGGCCGCATTTCCGCTGCTGCTGCCGTGATGGGCGAGCTGATGGGCGTGCGCCCCATCATCACCCTGATTGACGGCAAGACCAAGGTGGAAAGCAAGGTGCGCGGCGATGACAAAGTGGTGCCCGCCATGGTGGAGCTGTGCAAAAAGCGCAGCGAGGGCGTGGACGATTTTGAGTATATGATCGGCCACACCAACATCAAGCAGGCTGCCGACCTGGAAAAGGCCTGCCGCAAGGCCTTTGGCAAGCCGCCGCTGGTCGTGTTTGAGCTGGGCGGCGTGGTTTCCGCCAACACCGGCCCCGACACCGTGGCCCTGGTGTACACCGGCCACCCCCGCGACTGATTTTCGGTTTTGAATAGTCTCCGCTTTCGCTCTGGCTATTTTCAGCGGTAATTTTATTTTCATTTGGAGGTTCCCAAAAGCCTGCGGGCTTTTGGGAACCTCTTTTTTCACCGGAAAGTCCGAACCGAAACCTGCATCTGTTCCCGATTCTGCGCAAATCCGTTGCATTTCGTCCAAATTTATGCTATACTCCCCTTTGCCGTGCTCTTTTGCGCGGCTCCTTTAGAGCAACTTAGGATTTTAGGCTCCCTGGTGCGTCTCGAACCGCGCCGGGCCAAACCCGCAGGAGCTGGCGGTTCCTGTGCGGTCAAAATCAAACCGCTGGAGTATTATTATGAATCAGAATTCTTCCGTCCGTAAACTGGTGCGCTGCGGCCTTGTGGCTGCTCTCTACGTGGTGCTGTGCATGGCCCTGCAGCCGTTCTCCTACGGCGCTGTACAGGTGCGTGTGGCCGAGGCCCTGTGCCTGCTGCCCGTGTTTGGTGCCGAGTACATTGCCGGCGTGGTGCTGGGCTGCTTTTTGTCCAACCTGCTGGGCTCCACCATCGTGGATGTGATCTTCGGCACCCTGGCCACCCTGCTGGCCTGCCTGGTCACCTACAAGCTGCGCAATGTGCGCATCAAGGGCCTGGCCATCCCGGCCAGCCTGCCGCCGGTGCTGTTCAATGCCGTGATCATCGGCATCGAGATCGCCGTCATGTTCCCGGACCCCTCTTCCAGCGCCCCCATCTGGCTGGCCTGCATCTCCAACGGCATTTCCGTGGGCATCGGTGAGCTGATCAGCTGCACCATTCTGGGTGTGCTGCTGGTCAAGATCATTGAGAGCAGCAAAGCCCTGAAAAAAATTTTTGAATTTTAAAGCGGAAGCTGACCACAGCTTCCCCTCATCCGGCGATTACGCGCCACCTTCCCCACTTTGTCGCTGACGCGACATCTCTCCCCGGCCGGGGAGAGTCTTTCCCCAGGGAGGAAGGTCATCATAGGAGGTTTCCATGCAGCCAAACGGCATGATTTTCTGGGACTGGAACGGCACCCTGCTGGACGATGTGGACTTTACCCACAGCTGCCTGAACTGGATGCTGGAAACTCACGGCTACCCGCAGCGGTACGACCTTGCCGCTTACCGGGAGATTTTTGGTTTCCCGATCGAAGAATACTACATCCGCGCCGGGTTCGACTTTGTGCGCCACCCGTACCCCATGCTGGCCGAGCGCTTCATGGAGCATTACAATGCCAGAGTGGACGCCTGTCCGCCTTCCCGTCACGCCGCCGACACACTGGCCGCACTTTCGCGCCGGGGCTGGCGGCAGAGCGTGCTGTCCGCCTCCCGCCGGGACTACCTGATCGAGCAGGTAGCCGCGCGGGGTCTGCAGGGCTTTTTCACCGAGTTGCTCGGCCTTGCAGACATTTACGGCGTAAGCAAGGTGCAGGCAGGGCTGGACTATCTGCACCGCAGCGGCCTGGACCCCGCTGCCTGCGTGATGGTGGGCGACACCACCCACGATGCCGAAGTGGCCGCCGCGCTGGGTGCCCGGTGCGTGCTGTACACCGGCGGGCACCAGTCCCGCGCGCGGCTGGAAGCCGTGTGCCCCCATGTAATTGACGACCTGGCTCAGCTGCCGGGTCTGCTGGAAACGATGTGACTTAAAAGCACCTGCAATCAAAATGGATTGCAGGTGCTTTTTGTTCCCGTTTTCTCTTTCCCGCACAAATTTACAGAAAGTTCATTCAAAAAGCGGCTAAAATAGCGCTGTGGATTTGACGCCCCTGCCGCTTTGGTGTATCATATAAGTTGTATTGATATGTCCTTTCGGGCGCGTGCGCCCTGATCTTATTTTATGAGGTGTAACGAATGTCCCTTGTTGAAAAACTCTTTGGCAGCTTCTCGGACCGGGAGCTGAAAAAGGTGAACCCCATCACCAAACAGGTGCTGGCCCTGGAGTCCAAGTATGCTGCTCTCCCGGATGCCGAGCTGCAGGCCCAGACAGGCGTGCTCAAGCAGCAGCTGGCCGAGGGCAAGACCCTGGACGACATCCTGCCCGATGCCTTTGCCGTCTGCCGGGAAGCCGCCTGGCGTGTGCTGGGCATGAAGCACTTCCCGGTGCAGATCACCGGCGGCATTGCCCTGCACCGGGGCGACATTGCCGAGATGCAGACCGGTGAAGGCAAGACCCTGGTGGCCACCCTGCCTGCCTACCTCAACGCCCTGACCGGCGAGGGCGTGCACGTGGTGACCGTGAACGACTACCTGGCCAAGCGCGACAGCGAGTGGATGGGCAAGCTCTACCGCTGGCTGGGCCTCTCCGTGGGTCTGATCGCCCAGGGCATGGACGGCGATGCCCGCCGTGCCGCCTACGCTGCCGACATCACCTACGGCACCAACAACGAGTTCGGCTTTGACTACCTGCGCGACAACATGGTGACCTACAAGGCCAACATGGTGCAGCGCGGCCACGCCTACGCCATTGTGGATGAAGTAGACTCCATCCTGATTGATGAAGCCCGCACCCCGCTGATCATCTCCGGCAAGGGCGAGGATTCTTCCAGCCTGTACACCCAGGTGGACCGCTTTGCCCGCACCCTGCGCAAGAGCGTGGTGGTGGAACTGGAGGACAAGGTTTCCACCGATGAACAGGCCGATGGCGATTACGTAGTGGACGAAAAGCACAAAACCTGCACCCTGACTGCCAGCGGCATCAAAAAGGCCGAAGCATATTTCCACATTGAAAACCTGGCCGCCGCCGAGAACATGACCCTGGCCCACCACATCGACCAGGCCATCAAGGCCTATGGCGTGATGCAAAAAGACATCGACTACGTGGTGAAAAACGGTGAGGTCATCATTGTGGACGAGTTCACCGGCCGCCTGATGATCGGCCGCCGCTACAACGAAGGCCTGCACCAGGCCATTGAGGCCAAGGAAGGCGTGAAGATCGCCGCCGAGAGCAAGACGCTGGCTACCATCACCTTCCAGAACTACTTCCGCATGTACAAAAAGCTGTCCGGCATGACCGGTACGGCCAAAACCGAAGCCACCGAGTTCACCGAGATCTACGGCCTGAACATCGTCACCGTGCCCACCAACCGCCCCAAGCAGCGCATCGACTACCCGGATGCCATTTACAAAACCGTAAATGGCAAGTACAAGGCCGTCATTGAACAGGTACTGGAGTGCCACAAGAACGGCCAGCCCGTGCTGGTGGGCACCGTGAGCGTGGAAAAGAGCGAGATCCTGGCCAAAATGCTGCAGAAGCACACCCGCGACTTCAACGTGCTGAACGCCAAGAACCACGAGCGTGAAGCCGAGATCGTGGCACAGGCCGGCAAAAAGGGTGCCATTACCATTGCCACCAACATGGCAGGCCGTGGTACCGATATCATGCTGGGCGGCAACGTGGAGTATATGGCCAAGGCCCAGATGCGCAAAGAGCACTTCTGCGAGAACCTGCTGAACCCCGAAAAGCCTGAGGACGCCCTGCCCGCCGATGTGGAAATGCTGCTGACCGAAGCCAACGGCCACGGCGAAACCGAGGACGCCAACATTCTGGCTGCCCGCAAGCGCTTTGATGAGCTGTACGCCCAGTACAAACCCGCCGTGGAAGCCGAGGCCGAGCAGGTGCGCGCCGCCAGTGGCCTGTTCATCATTGGCACCGAGCGCCACGAGAGCCGCCGCATCGACAACCAGCTGCGCGGCCGTGCCGGCCGCCAGGGCGACCCGGGTGCTTCCCGCTTCTATCTGAGCCTGGAGGACGACCTGATGCGCCTGTTCGGCGGCGACCGGGTGCAGAGCCTGATGGATACCCTCAAGCTGGACGAGGACACCCCCATTGAAAACCGCATGATCACCAACACCCTGGAAAGCGCCCAGAAAAAGCTGGAAGGCCGCAACTTTGAGATCCGCAAAAACGTGCTGAAATACGATGACGTGATGAACCAGCAGCGCGAGATCATCTATGGCCAGCGCCGCAAGGTGCTGGATGGCGAGGACATCAGCACCGAAATGCACAAGATGCTGCGGGAAAACATTGATTCCAGCTGTGCCCAGTTCCTGGCCGGTGACGTGAAGGACGACTGGGACTTTGGTGCCCTGCGCCGCCACTATCAGGGCTGGCTGACCACCGATGCCGACTTCCACTACACGGTGCAGGACTTTGACAACATCTCCCGCGAGGGCATTGCCGATACACTGTACAACCGCGGAATGCAGATCCTGCAGGCCAAAGAGGTGCGCTACGGTGCCCAGGTCATGCGCGAGCTGGAACGCATCTGCCTGCTCAAGTGCGTGGACCGCATGTGGATGGACCACATCGACAACATGGACCAGCTGCGCCAGGGCATTGCTCTGCGCGGCTACGGCCAGAAGGACCCCGTGGTGGAATACCGCATCGAGGGCTTTGACATGTTCGATCAGATGGTGGATTCCATCCGAGAGTCCAGCGTGAAGATGCTGCTGACCATTGAGCTGCGCCAGGCCGGTGCCGCCCCCAAGCGTGAGCAGGTGGCAAAGCCCACCGGCGAGGGCTTCGTGCCCGGCAACGGTGCCCCTGGCGTAAAGGGTGCCCCCAAGGGCCAGCCGGTGCGGGTGATCAAGATCGGCCGCAACGACCCCTGCCCCTGCGGCAGCGGCCTGAAGTGGAAAAAGTGCACCTGCGCCCAGTACCACCCGGAAGGCGTGCCCCGGGACGAGGACTAAAGAAGCCAAAGAGGGAGTTGATTTTGGAATGATCACACCGGAAAAGCTGCTGGAAGCGGCCAATGAGCTGGAACCTCAGCTGCGCACCTGGCGGCGCACCCTGCACCGCCACCCGGAGGTGGGCTTTGACCTGCCCCAGACCAAGGCCCTGGTCAAACAGGCCCTGACCGAAATGGGCTATGCTTCCCAGGACTGCGGCAAATGCGGCGTCCTTGCACTGGCAGGCGGCAAAAAGCCCGGCAGAGTGATCCTGCTGCGCGGCGATATGGACGCCCTGCCCCTTCAGGAAGAATCCGGCGAGGAATTTGCCTCGGAAGTGCCGGGCAAAATGCATGGCTGCGGCCATGATATGCACACCGCCATGATGCTGGGTGCCGCCAAACTGCTCAAGGAGCACGAGGACGAGATCGAAGGCACCGTCAAGCTGGAGTTCCAGCCCGCCGAAGAGATCTTTCAGGGTTCCCCGGATATGATCGCTCACGGTCTGCTGGAAAACCCGAAGGTGGACGCAGCGGTCATGTTCCATGTGCTGGCCGGAATGCCCCTGCCGGTGGGCACCGTGCTGGTGCCGGGCGGCGGCATTACCATGGCAAGCTGCGAGCAGTACCACATCACGGTGCATGGCAAGGGCGGCCATGGCTCCATGCCCAACGCCTGCATCGACCCCATTACAGCGGCAGCCCACATCCACATTGCCCTGCAGGAGATCAACAGCCGCGAGCTGGACCCCGCCGGGTTCGGGGTGTTCACCACGGGCCGGTTCGAGGCCGGCAAAGCCTCCAATGTCATCCCGGACTCTGCCGAGATGTGGGGCACCATCCGCACCATCGACCCGGAACAAAAGGTCAGCACACAGATTCACCAGCGCATGACCGAGATCACCCAGGGTGTGGCCGCCGCGTTCCGCTGCACCGCTGAGGTGGAATTTTTCGATTTCTGCCCCTGCATGGTGGTGGACACGCCGCTGGCAAAGGATTCTCTGACCTATATGACCGAGCTGCTGGGCCAGAGCGCCTTGGATATGACCGCCATCACCGGCGGCAAACCCGGCGGCGGCAGCGAGGATTTTGCCTTCGTCAGCCACGAGGTGCCCACAGTGAGCATGTTCCTCTCCGCCGGCAACGCCAAGGAAGGCTATATCTACGGCCAACACCACCCCAAGGTGCGCTTTGACGACAGCGTGCTGTACAAAGGCTCCGCCGCTTACGCCTATATGGCCCTGCGCTGGCTGAGCGACCACAAATAACTTGATGCAGCAAGACCCCGGAAGGCTCAGCCGCCTTCCGGGGTCTTGTTTTATCTTATGGTGATCTGTTCCAGCTGCCTGTGCCCCTCTTCGGTCAGGTAGGGCAGCAGCAGCAGCCACTGCATCCGCATCATGTCGTTCACGGCTGCATCGGCGGGCTGACGGCTGACCGAGACCCGCTGCTGCCAGCCCACATGGCTGAACATGATCAGGTCGACTACATCCTGCATCGTCTGCCCGCACAGCTCCGGCCGGAACACGCCCTGCTGCCGCAGCTGTGCAAAGAACCGCTCCAGATTTTGCTGCAGGCGGAAAATGCGGCCCGCATTTTCCGCCTGCCGACCGGGCAGATCCTCAAACAGCAGCGGGTCATCAAACATCTGCGCATGATCCACCAGCGAGAGCAGCATCCGGCGCAGGTAACCGTCCAATGCTGTCAGGGAAGCTTCTTCCGGCAGGATGATGGTTTTCAGTTCCTGCTCCACAAGCGCCGTGACAATATCCTGTTTGTGCGGAAAATGATAGGTCAGGTTGCCCACACTGATGCCCAGCTGGGCTGCAATGGCCCGCATGGACACGCTGCGGTACCCCTGCTGCGCAAACAGCCGGGCCGCCGCCGTCAGGATCTTTGCTTTGGTATCTTCCATTCACACCTCTCCCCTTTTTACCAGTATACCACAGTCTGGCAGAAAGGGAAGCACTCAGACAGCCTTTTCGTATTCGCCGTTCTGGATACGGTTATACAGCGTCTTGAGCATATCCAGATAGGTGCAGCCCTCGGAAATGGTGGCACCGGAAACGGCATCTGCTGTCTGCCAGTAGCCATCGGCGTTCTGGGTCAGGCCGCCGTCTGCGTAATAATCATAGCTGAAGTTGGTCTGCTCGGCAAATTCCTTCAGCAGCTGCATGTTCCCCGGGAAGGTAATGGGGCTGGACCAGAAGTCGGTACCATGGCCATCGCCCTCTTTATACTGCATACTGTAGGTAGCCGCCACATTGGCTGCATCGGCCGAGGAGGCTGCTTCATCGCTGCTCAGCAGATAGCAGTCCTTGCCATCGGTGACATCCAGGTACCACTGGCCGCCTTCTTCGGTGGCACAGTAATCAAACAGGGTGGTCTCCTTGCCGTCAATCACCGCAGAGTAAACAATGGCATTCTCGCAGTTGGCCGTGCCGCCTTCTGCACCGGTCCAGACGATATCGCCGATCTGGATGTACTTGGCATAGTTGGTTTCCACTGCCTCGCTGTACTCCGTAGCCGGTGCGCTGAACGGGATCACTGCATCGCCCAGCTTTGCCAGCACAGCGTCATCCTGCACGCAGGCCCAGCCGCTGGTGCTGCCGGTATCCTCCCAGGGGGTCAGAGCCTCTTTAAAGCGGATGGCATAGCAGGTGTTGGTGTCCTCATCCCAGTACAGGGTTGCCTTGATGACGGCATCCTGGGCAGAGTCCGGGCTCTTGGTGTACAGGCCGTAGGTGGAGGCCATTACGATATTGCTGCCTGCCGGAATTTCCACCGGCTCGGCACCGGTAGGCCACTCGGTGGTGGACTCGGCCTCTTCTTCATACGGGTTTGCTTCCGGGTCCAGAGCGTTCAGCACGGCGGCCTTGCAGCCGTTGGTGGTGTAGGTAGCACCGGAAACACCATCAATCTCGGTGCCGTTGGCGGCCACGATCTGCTCTGCGATGGTGCTCAGGGCTGCACCACCCACAGATTCGGTCTCATTGGGGCCGTCAAAGCTGACAGCGGTAATGGTGTCGCCTTCCATGGTGACGGTGGCGGTGATCACACCGCCAAAGCCATCGCCTTTGCCGGTGAGGGTAGTGCCCGCTGCGGAAGATGCGGCTGTGCTGGACGCAGAGCCGCCGCAGGCTGCAAGGCTCAGGGCCAGGCTGCCTGCCAGGATCAGGGATGCTGCACGTTTCATACTTCTTTTTCTCCTTGCCATATGGAATCCGTTTCGTTCATTTTAGTACAATGTACTAGAATGAGATAAATTATAGCAAGCTCTCCCGTATTTTGCAAGACCTTTTGATAAAAAAATACCGTTCTGCGTTTTCCGGTTTTCGGAACACAGAACGGTATTCTGCCGTTATAACAGTTTTGCCCCGGCGTGCGGTGCGCTTTCTGCACCAAAGCGCTGCAGCATCTGCGGCAGGGCAGTCAGGTCGCCGCCGGTATACCACCAGCCCGCTGCCAGAGCGGCCAGGGCCAGCAGCAGAAGCACCAGCAAAACGCTGCGCAGCCGGTGCTTTTTGCGGGGCTTTGCAGCCGGAGCCGCCGGTGCCTGCGGGGCAGAGGGTGTCCGGGCCGTTTCCGGCACCGGGTCGCGGTAACGCTGCCAGCTTGTCCCCTGGGCCTGGGGCAGGCCGCAAGCGGCCCGGCGGATCATATCCAGCAGCCACAGCGCCGGGCCATCCTCCTGGTACACGGTGCGCAGCCAGCAGCCCTTTTTGGTGCCCAGCACCAGCAGACACTGCTCCGGCTGTTCCAGGCAGCCGGCGGCCAGTTCTGTTCCCACCAGGTGCTGCGCGGCCTGTACCCGGGCCAGCACCTGCACGGCGGCATCGGCGGCCCCATGGCGCTGCGCCTGCCGGGCGATCTGCGCCCCCACTTTTGCATCAGCATAGCTCATGGCACCAAAATCGAACACCTTTTCGGCCCCGGGCACGGTTTCCAGCCGGGTCTCCAGCAGCTGCCCGGCGGCTGCATCGCTGCAGACCAGCAGCTTGTGGTGGCGTTCCAGCGCCTGCACTGCGGCAGACGCCAGATCGCTCTCTCCTTCGCCGTACAGGTCCGCCGCAAAG
>CAVIXY010000040.1:0-17469 GCA_963646665.1 Bacteroides sp. CAG:545 | reverse complement strand
GTGGCGATTTTGCCGCCGTAGCAGTAGGTATTGTAGGTCTGCGGAATCGCCGTTATCGCATAGTCAGTGTTGGAAAAGGCCACCGGAAAGGTCCAGGTGGAAGTGGCGTTCAGGTTCACGATCCAGCAGATCTGCACACCGCCGTTGAAGCGCACATAGTTGGTGCCGCTGGAAACCACAGCTGCCGCACCTGCAGGACCCTGCGGGCCTGTTGCTCCAGTGGCACCCGTTGCTCCCTTCGGGCCGGTGGCACCGGTCGCTCCGGTCTCACCCTGAGGGCCTTGCGGGCCAGTCTCACCCTGGGGGCCGGGGTCCCCTTTGTCGCCCTTGAAGGCACCGCTGTCGGCGGCTTCCTTTAGGGCAGCCTTGGCAGCGTTGGCGGAGTTTTCCGCTGCCGTTTCCGCCTGCTGGCGGGCCGTCTCTGCGGCGGCCCGCTCGGCCTGTGCGTTTGTGGCCGCCTGCTCGGCCCCCGCCCGGGCGGTCTGGGCAGCTTTAGCGTTGCCTGCACTGGACGTCACGCTGTCGGTCATACTGGCAGCGGATGCCGCCGCGTCCTCTGCCGCCAGCAGGGCAGCGGCCTCGGAAGCAGCTGCGTTTTTGGCGCTGGCGTCTGCCGCGCTCTCGCTGCCTGCCGCTTTGCCGGCACTGCCTGCGGCTTCCTCGGCGCTCTGGCTGGCGGTCTCTTCCAGAGCGTTGATGACCGCCCGGGCCTGGGCCAGCAGCTGGGCCGTGGGCAGGCGGGTGACGCCATCCGACATGACGCCGCACAGGTCCTCGTCCAGGCGGGTGTCGGTGAGGTTCTCGGCCGTGATGGCCGCCATGCCTGCAGGCACTGTGAGGGTGGCCAGACCCAGCTCATACACGCGGTGGTTCTGCTGGATCTGCGGTGCGGCAGGCGATGCTGCCGGGGTGCCGGGCTTCAGCTTGACGGCGGACAGGTTGGCGTCTGCGTCAAACTGCAGCACCACCCGGTCGATGCGGGGCAGCGTGCTGTCGGCCTCCGGAACGGTCAGAGTGGTCGCTTCGCGGGTGCAGACGCTGACGCCCTTGAAGTCGTCATAGTTGATCCAGGCAAGGCCCGGAGCCACGGTGAGCTGTCTGGCCCCGGTGATGCTGACGGCATAGTTGCTCTCCTTGGCATACACGCCGGAGGTGCGGGTGCACAGCCAGGTGGCCACGTCCTCGGCGCTGTAAGTAACGCCGTCCAGCGGGTAAGTGATGATGCTCATGTGTTTTTCCTCCTGAGGATGGGTGTGCCGATCTCGGCGCTGACCTTGTTTTCGCCCTTCTGGGACGTCAGGGTCACGGAGGTGACCCGGGCTGCGGCCTGGATATCGGTGCCGGGCAGGCTGGCGGCTACTACGGTGCCCACCTCCACCACATCGGTGGGGGTAAAGCGGAAGTTCTCAATGCGGGGGTGCTTGGCCAGTTCCTGGGTGCCCAGGGCACTCAGCTCGGCCAGATAGTCCGCCTGGGACTGTTCCTCGGCCTTTGCCCGGGTGGAGGCATCCACCAGCAGCTCCCGGCGCGCTGCACCTGCTGCATTGACCGCTCCCACGATCACGGTGCCGTCTGCGCCCACCACGGTGCATACATTTTTATAGTCCGCTGTGCTCTCGGTGTAGGTCAGCCCGGTCAGGTTGCCGTACTGGGGCGCATAGCGGGCGTTGGGGTCCAGCTTGGGGCGGTACAGCTCAAACAGCAGCTGCTTTTCCGCGGGTACGAACCGCACCCGGAACCCGATGTCCAGATCCTGGCACACCTGTTCAGCCACAGCCAACAGTGTGCCGGGCTTGACTTCTCCGGCGTAGGTATCGGTCAGACCGGCTGCGCTGCCCAGCGCCAGGCGGGGCCAGGGAGCCATGCCGGAAACAAGGCTGCACAGCTGCGTTTCCACCGCAAAGGCGGTGAGCGTGTCTGCGCACACCCGCTCGGCCAGGATGCAAGCGGCATCCTTGGTGGAGATCACCAGTTTGTGGTCGGCTTTCTGGGCGGAACAGATGCGCATGATACGGTCGCTGCCGGTGAGCCAGAGATACCGGTCCGGGCGGCAGAGCGCCTGCAGGCTGGTGCTGTCCTGCAGCTCCAGCTGGGCACCCTGCACACCGCTGTACACGTTGTAGCGCTCCGGCCAGGTCAGCGACACCCAGTGTTCGATCAGGCCCAGCTGCTGCAGGTCTGCATCGTAAACAAAGAGGCTCCTGCGGCCATTGGCCGTCTGTGCAGTTGTTGTCATTTGCCCTCCGTGATGATGGTGGAAAATGCGGCATTGCAGGTCAGGGTGAGGTACAGCCTTTCCGCGCCGGAAGCGGCGGTGCGCTGCCAGGCCTGCACGCCGTGGCGCAGCGTGTACAGGGTACTGGTCTCGTCCAGCACGGAAAAGCCGTTCACTGCCGTGCCGCTGATGATGCGCTCAATGCGCAGCTGGTTGGTTTCGTCCCGGCAGATGCGCAGCTGGTCGGTATCCTGCAGCGTCACCGTGAACCGCAGGTATTCGCCGGTCTCGGGGTCCAGGATGCCGGGGTCCACCACCTCGCCGTGGGCGGTAAAGGTGAGCACGAAGTGCTGGGTGGCCAGGCCTGCGTTGTGGATGCGCAGATACTCGGCCTGCTCCCGCACACCGTACCGGTGGGTGGTGTAGCACACCGGCAGCCGGAAAACCGGCGTCACCTGCAGGGTGGCCGCCGTGGTCTCGGACACGCTGTGCCAGAAGGGGTTCGGGCAGTAGAGCTGGAAGCTGAAGGTGGGCCACAGCGCCGCCGCCGAAATGGCCGGGCAGCGCTGCACTTCGGCATCGCACCAGTATTTTCCGGCCACGGTGAGCCGCCCGGTAACATAGGGCGCGAACACGTCCCGCAGCTGGCGCTTGCAGTAATCGGTATTGCGCAGGATGCGGCCGGTAATGGTGCGGGTCACGCCCGAAATGCTGCGGCCCTCCACAGTAGTGCCTTCCTGCTGGTAGCCCTGGCTGGTTTCCAGGTCCACCGGCAGGTCGCCCAGCGGGTCGCAGCTCCAGAGCACGCCCGCCGCATAGCCAAAGGCAAAGCTCTGGCCGCTGCCTGCGGTAAAAACGGCATCAAACACCCTGCAGCACCGCCCTTTCCTGTTCATACTGCGCTTCCCGCATCAGGTCGGCGGCGGTCTGCGCTTTGCTGTAAATGTACTGGTTCACTTCGATGCTGGGCCGCTGGGTGCGCTGCGGTAGGCCCTGGGGACGCTCGTAGTCCCACAGAGTACCGGATGCACCGGTAAGCACATCGTTGGCAGCACTGCCGCTGCTGCCGGTGCCTGCCGAAGGCGTGGTGCTGGCGGAGCTGCTGGTCTGCCGGCGCTTGAAGGCAATGCCCAGTCCGGCCGCAATGGCTGCAATGGCTGCCACCAGTGCGGCACCGGCGGCGATCATGGCAATGCCCTGCGCCGTGCCAAGACCTGTGGGCAGCAGGGCTGCGCCAATGGCCTGCAGCATACTCACAAAGGCCCCGCCGATGGTAGAGATCAGGCTGCCCATGGCGGCGTAGATGCTGGGAAACGCGCTCAGCAGCCCGCCCTGCAGCCCCTGGCTGATGCCCAGAGCTGCCGCCGTGAGCGGTGCCTTCATACCCTGAAAGATGCCGGTGAGGGTGCTGCCCAGGGTACCGGCCCGGGCAATGATCTCAGCAAAGCCGCTGGTGGCTCCCTGCAGGAGCTGGCCGCCCAGATCCCAGGCCCCCTGCGAGATGCCCTGCACACCCTTGAGCAGCACATCATTGACCTGCCGGATCAGGCTGCTGCCCAGCTCTTCGATCTGCTTCTTTGCCTCCGGGGCAAGGCCGGTGTAAAGGGTGGAAAGCACCCACTCGCCCACAGACTGCCAGTCCTGCTTCTGCACCGCCGTCACCAGGGTGCTGAAGGTGCCCAGCACGCCCTCGTTGGCTTCGTCCTGCCATTCCTTCAGCAGGCCGGAAAAGCTGTTGGCGCTGGCTTCCTTGACGGCTTCTGTGGTGGTCCTGGTCCCGTCTGCGGCGATGTTCGTGACCTTTTCCCTGGTCACCAGCAGCCCGTTCACGATGTCGGTGCAGGTCTCGGTGATGACCTGTTTCTGCTGGGTCGTCTCATCGGTCAGGGTCTCGGTGATGGTCTGGGTGGTGGTTTTGACGCCGTTCTGCACGGTGTCAAAGGTGGAGGTGACCGTGTCCCGGACGGTGGCCGCGATCTCCTCATAGGTTTTCTGGGTCTGGGCGGTGGTCTTGCCCTGCTCGGTGACGTACTTGGTGACTTCCTTGTAATTCTTCACCACACCGTTCACCAGTTCCTTGCCGGATTCGGTCACGGTGCGGGTCAAGCGGTCGTACTCTTCGCTGCCCTTGCGCAGGTGCTCGGTCAGCTCGGTGGTCTGGGTGGTCACCTTGCCCAGCGCGTTGGTGCTCTCGCTGTGCCCGGCATCCTGCACCGACCACAGCAGGGTCTCGCTGACCGTCTTGGCGGCGCTTTTGGCCTTCTTGGCTGCAGCGGCCGCGGCATTGCCGGACTTGGTGTAGGCCGGGATGACCACATCGGCCATAGCCTGGGCGCTGCCGGCCAGGTCGGTGTTGGCGTCCGTCCAGACGGAAGCCCAGTCATCGTCTTTGCCGGCAGCTTCCGCCAGCGAAAAACCGGCTGTGGCCGCCGTGGCGGCATTGCCTGCCACATGGCCCTTGCCGGTCAGACCGTTGATGAAGCTCTGGATCAGATCCTTGCCCCACTGCAGCGCCTGGGAAGGCAGGTTCTTGATCCAGGCCAGTGCGCTGGAAAAGCCGCCCTTGAAAGCGTTGAGCAGGCCGGACGCCATGCTTTTTACGCCGCTGCCGATGCTCTTGAGCAGGTTGGCGCCGATGTTCAGCCAGTTGATGGCCGAGATCACCGACAGCACCGCCTGCAGGATCTTCTTCCAGTTGGCCAGCAGGCTGGGCACGGCCTGCGCAAGGCCTGCGATCAGCTGCACGATGATGGACACGCCCTGCGCCAGGATCTTGGGCATGTTGTCGTTGATGATGCCCGCCAGATTGATGATGATGTCCGGCGCGTAGGCGATGAGCTGCGGCAGGCCTGCAATCAGGCCGTTCAGCAGCTGGGTGATCAGGTTCAGGCCTGCATCCACGAACTGCCCCGCGTTGGCGCGCAGCTGTTCGGTGAACTGCAGCAGCTGCGGCAGGGCTGTTGCCAGAAAAATGGGAATGCCCTGCGCAAACCCGTCTGCCAGAGATGTCAGCATGGCAGTGCCGGCAGGAAGAAATATCGGGATCAGCGTGTACACGATCTCCGGGATGCCTGCCAGCACATTGCCGATCATGGGCAGCAGGTTGTCCACAAGGAAGGTCTGAGCCGTTTCCACCAGCCCCTGCAGCGGGGCTGTTAGGCTCTCGCCGGTGGACCAGTCGGCCAGCACGTTCTCGGCGGCGGCTTTCATGGCCGCAAAGCTGCCGGTCAGGGTGGTGGAGGCCTCCTTGGCCGTGGTGCCGGTGATGTCCATTTCCTGCTGAATGACGTGGATGGCGCTGTACATGTCGGCCAGGTTGCCCAGGTCGTACTTGACGCCGGAGATCTTCTCGGCGTCCTGCAGCAGGCGCTGCATCTCGGCCTGGGTGCCGCCATACCCTAGCTTAAGATTGTCGATCATGGTATAGTTTTGCTTCGCCAGGCCCTGATAGGCGTTCTGGATGTCCTGCATCGAGGTGCCCATCTTGTTGGAGTTGTCGGCCATGTCCACCATGGCCATGTTGGCCAGCTCGGCGGCCGCCTGGGTGTCGTGGCTCACGCTGGACAGCAGGCTGGCGGCAAAGCTGGTGGTCTGCTCCATGTAGTCATTGGCCGACAGGCCCACCATCTTGTAGGCCTGGGCAGCGTTATCAAACACAGTCTGCTGGGACTTCATCAGGGCTTCGTACTCATCCCTGACCGCGTCCACCGACTTGCCCACCGAAGCCGCATATTCTTCGGCGCTGCGTCCGCCCGCACCAAATAGCGTCTCAATGCCGCCGATGCTCTGCTGCAGCGCGCCGCCCATGTTGATGGATTCCGAGATGATCTTGCCGATGCCTGCCGCGGCGATCACCTTTTTCAGGGTACCCACCAGCTGGGCACCGAGAGACTGTCCGGCAGCATCACCGGCAGCCGCAGGTTCTCCGCCCAGGGCTTCGGTGATCTTGCCCTGGATGCCCTCTGCCGAGGGTACGATCTGCACATAGGCTTTTGCCAGTTCAATTCCGTCCGGCATGGTCATCCGCCTCCTTTCAGGGCCGCAAGGGCGGTCTCAAAGTCGTCCGGGCTGTCGTAGCTCTGCACATCGCCGCCGGGTTCTGCCTCCGGCACCCCCAGCAGGCGGGCCAGCACGGACGGCGGCGGGCGGCTGCCTTCCTTGCCGAAGAGCCGCCATTCCAGCAGCTTGAGGGTGTCGGCAGCATAGGCCATCAGCCGGGTGTCCAGCGGCGCAGCCTGCCCGGTGTGCTGCAGCATACTGCGGCTGCTCTCCGGCAGGCCGGCCGCCAGCGTGGCCGCCAGACGCAGCGGCAGGGCACGCCAGTCCAGCACGTGGTAATACTGCGCAAAATCGCAGATCAGGGCTTCCTCGTCCGATGCGATCAGTTCGGCGAGGAAGCAGAGTTTTTTCCGGCCGCAAAGCTGTTCATCAGCTCACCCAGCGCCGTGGCCAGAGCCGCCACGGGCACACGGCCTTCCGGGGTGCGCAGGTGGGCGTAGAGCTTCTTTTTGCCTGCCTTGCCCAGCAGACGGTCGGCCAGCTGCCCCATGGCAAAAACGTCATCTTCCTGCACCCGGCCCAGCGCGTCCATCAGCTCGGCGTCATCCAGGGTGTTGTCGTCCAGTTCCAGGGCAAAGCCATCGTTCGTTTTTGCAGTGATCATGCCTGTACCTCCTTGTTCTTGGCGGCCTGGGTGGCGGCAGCGCCGCCCAGGATGTACTCGTAATGGGTGTTGCCCTTCTCGTCCGGCACGGCGGTCAGGGTGGTTGCATAGCCCACGGCGCTGTTGGCGTAGGTGATGTCGCCCACGCCGGTGACCGCAGCGTCCGGGATGACGATGCGTTTGACGGCCTTGTTTTTCATGATCATCTCAATGACCCAGCTGCAGTCGGCCTGCTCCTGGCTGTTGGCCTGGACCGTGATGCCGGTGTCCAGCGTGCCGGTGACGTTGTCGTCACCATACACGGACTTGAGCACCTCCACGTTCAGGGCCTCCAGCAGGGTATACTGGAAGGTGTCGGGCTTCTCGGTCTGCTGGGTCAGCACGGTGTCGCCGCCCCAGGCGTTGGTGTTTTCGCTGGAAGGGCTGTTGCTGTTGACCACGCCGTCCTCGGAGGCGTAGCCAAGGCACACAAAGCCCTTGTCCAGCGCGGTTTTTGCGTCCGTGGGCAGGGTGGTGCCCAGCGGGGCGCGCCAGATGGCACCGCCCACTTTGGGCTTGGCGGCGGTTACTTTGGTTGCATCTGCCATGATGTCTGCTCCTTTCAAAGCTCAGTAATGCGTAACGGAAAAAACGGCCTGATACCGTGGCCGTTTGCGGGTAGTGTCCGGGAAATTGTAGTCGGTGACCGGCTTGCAGGAGATCACCTCCGGCAGAGTGTCGGCGGCCTGCAGGGCCTGCACCACAAAGTGGTTCAGCTGAGCAGCGGAAAAGTCGCTGCTGCCGTAGGACTGCACCGCCAGCGTGGCGGTGTAAATCCCCTCGGCGTAGTCGGAACCGGTCTTTTCCAGAACACAAAAATTGCCGGAGGGGTTCTCCGGCACGGATAAATAGCAGGAAAAACCGTTTTCCCGCAGGTAGTTCAGGATGATTTCTTCGATCATTTCAGGGCCTTTAAGATGGAATTGGTGTCGGCGTTCTCCTTGCGGGCGGCGTAGCTTTCCGCCCGGACTTCCGCCACGGCACGGGTGGGTGCGGTGTAGTACACAGCTTCGTATCCTTCGCCCAAGCGGTTCTGGGCCGCAAAGGCAAGGCTGTTCAGGCCGTTGGCAAGCTCCTTGCTTTTCAGCAGCCTGCCAATGCCTTTTTTGTTCAGCTTGATCTTGACGTTACTCAATGCGCTCCACCTGCACTTTCTTGTTCCAGGCAAGGGGCACCATGGATTCGATGCCCTGCACAACTCCGCCCACGGTGCGGAAGGTCTGGCCCCAGAACGCCACCCGGACGTTGTTCCAGTCGTGGGTGTCGCCCTTCGGGACGGCCAGCGTGTAGGCGATGCGCCGCCCGGTGAGCTGCAGTTCCGTGGTGATCTCTTCGGCAGAAGGCTCGCCCACCAGCACATTGTGCACGGTGACCGGCGTCTCTTCGTAGATCGGATCGTGGAAGCCGTCCTCGCCGGTCTGGGTCTTGGTGTACAGGGTGATGTCGATTCCTTTCAGCATAAGTCCTCCAGAGGGCTGCTGGCGCCGATGCGGCTGCCAACCCCCAGCAGCTTCTTTTCCAGCTTGGAAAGATACAGCTCCCCGGCAGACCCGCTGCCCATGGTCCAGCTCTGGCTGTAGCCCAGGGCGGTGGCGGTGCCCTGTGTGGCACCCATGGGGAAGCTCACGCCGTTCTCACCATCGCCCAGCAAGCGGCGCACCATCCGGCAGGACACCACACGCCTGGTGTTGGCATCCGCATCCGGGTTGTAGTGGTCAATGATCACGGCCGCTTCGCTCAGCAGAGCGGCGCAGCGGGTCTGTTCCTCTTTGGAAAGGGTACGGAAGCCGGCCTCCACGTCCTGCACTTCAGCGTAAGCGCTCATAGCGG
Source organism: Bacteroides sp. CAG:545 (assembly GCA_963646665.1). GTDB lineage: Bacteria > Bacillota > Clostridia > Oscillospirales > Ruminococcaceae > Faecalibacterium. The sequence continues at coordinate 8,722 of CAVIXY010000040.1, read as the reverse complement.
CACCTCATCAGGAGGATGCTTCGGTCTTGGTCAGCTTGTTGAACACGGTGGTGTCGCAGCGGAAGCCGACCTCGATCTCAGCGCGGACGGCGAACATGTTCTGCTGAAACAGGTTGATGGTGCTGCTGCCATCGGTCAGGGTGGCCTGATCGGAGACGGCGATCTGCACGCCTTCCACCGTGCCGTAGACCGCCTGCGTCCAGTCGCCGGCAAAGCCGACGACATTTTTCTTTGCAGCGGTGGAGTCTGCAATATAAGCTCCCTTGCTCTGCATGGTCTTGGAGCCAAGGATCATGGGCACAGCGCCTTCGGCCACACTGTTGATGAACAGCGGACGCTTGTTGCCGTCCACGGCGTTCAGCAGCAGGGCCTTGCCCTTGGGGGACAGCACCCAGCCGTTCAGAATGCCGTTGTGGTCGGCAATGTCGGCGTCCGCGGCCACCAGACCGGCATAGGCATCGGTGCCGATCTCCTGCGCGGTGCAGGCTTTCAGGGTGTCGAAGTTGGAGCCGGGGGCCGTCACACCGCCGAACACGGTGGCATCGAACTTCTGGGCCAGCGCCAGAGGCAGGCGCTTCACCAGCTCATCGTACAGGGCCGGCACATCGCGGCGGAACTGGTTGGAAAACGGCACGATGACGGCCAGCGTGTAGGGCTGCATGACCTTGGTGGCCAGGGTGCCGCGCTTGACCGGCTTCTTTTCGGTCTCACCGACCCAGGCGGCCTCGGGGTCGCCGGTGATGATGGGAATGGTCGTGCCCAGGCCCGGCAGCTTGATGGAGCGGGCCAGAGCCATGACTGCAGAACTCTCCTGGGTCTTCTGCAGGATCTCGCTGGACACCTCGCCGGGCAGGGTGATGGTAGTCGTGCGGTTGATATCGGTTGCTGCCATTGTAAAAATCTCTCCTTTACAAGGTTACTTGGCCACCTGCTCGAACCAGTCGGCAAACTGCTGGCGGGTGGAGCCGGTGGGGGTGTGGTGCGGATCGCCGCCGTCCCGGACGTTGGGATAGCCGGGCTTTGCAAACCTGAGGATGGCCTGCGCCTGCGCGGTGCAGGCTTCCTCGGTGTCGCCGCTGAGCAGATCAGCGGGCACGCCGGTGGCAGCGGACACCCTGGCACGGACTTCCCGCAGGGTGTTGGCGCTGTTCAGGGCGTCCAGCTGCTGCTGCAGCTTTGCGGCCTTCTCGTTGGCTTTCTGCAGCTCGGTCCTGCCTGCCTCCTGGGCGGCATCGAACTGGGCGGCCTTGGCCTTCAGATCGTCATAGTCGGCGTATTTGGAGCGTTCACGGGTCAGCCGGTCGGAGATGATGGCGTTCATCTCCGCCTGGGTGAAGGTGCGCTCGGTCTGCTGCTCTCCGGCAGCGGGGGTGGTTTCCTGATGCACAGTTTCTGCCATGGGGGGTTCTCCTTTCCGGCTTTACCGCAGCCGTGGCGTTGTAAATAAACAGGCCGGTAAAAATACCGGCACATGGCACCGTTTGCAGGGATCGAACCTGCCGCTTCCGGTTTTGGAGACCGGCGCTCTTCCAACATGAGCTAAAACGGCATGAAAAAAGCACCGTGCATTTTTGCACAGTGCTTAAAAATGGGCAAACAAAAACCACGGTGCGTGTGCATCGTGGTTAATCACAGAGCAAGTTTCACCAAATCAAAAATCGCGCCGGGCGCTCCTTCCAAAATGGTCTTTTTAAGTTGCTGCATTTTATCATTGTTCAGCAGATAGCGGATGCCCTGTGGGGTGATGGACATATCAGCATAGTCATTTGCCAGCGTATAGTCATTGCCCCACGCTTTTACAAAGGTCAACCCTTCGATCAGCTCTTCACGGGCCATGAACCGCAGAACGTCCACGAGGTAATCCTCGGATACCTCCGGCGAGATGATGCGCTTCATAAATGCGGCCGTTTCAAAATGGCATCTGCGCCGGAAGCAGGCGTAAAGATAGGTCAGAATCTTGAACACAAGAAAATCGTAATCATCTTTGGCCATGGCATTCCTCACTGATCCTGTTCCCAGGCCCATTTCCTGCATTTTTCATATGCCTTCACAACCTCGGGGGGAGCGTTTTCAATGCTCCCATTGTGAGCATCCAAATACGGTTCATAGATTTTGATTGCTTCTTTGATTTCGGCAGGAAAATCCAAAATTACCATATTATTTTTTCCTCCTTGCCGTCATGTATTCAGCCTCAACCTCATCGAAACGGTGTTGGTTGAACTGAAATTTTGCATACTTGCTGATTTCTCCTACATTATCGCTCGTAATGCCGAGCTTGTCAATGCGCTTCTTGCATTTTTCACACAGCTGAGCAAGATATTCCGTGCGATTTTCTCGGGTAATGGTCCATCCGGCCTGCCGGAAATCCTCGGCCTGCTTCATATGCCACATTTCATGCGCTTCAATGGCGCCGGAGCCGCCAGATACTTCCTGCACAGCCTTTTTACCAATGCTTTCCGCATAGTAAACGATATTTTCACAGGGATCGTAAATGCCGACTGCGCCATGTAATTCAGCATCACTGACAATCACGATTTTAGGCTTGCGGTCGATACTTACGCCCCAGTCGGCCAATGCGTGCTCTGTGTTCTGATTGACCTCATGCAGCGCTTTGGGCTTGATAGGCGCCCTGTCTGAAACAAAGACCGGCGTTTTGTAAGATTCAACCCGCTTCACAGAGATTTCAACAGTCTCCGCTCTTCGGGTCAGAGTAATTTTACTTGCTTCTCCCAAATCCTTACGGTATGCCTGCGCCGCATACGCCGCCCGCTTCTGGGCATTGATGGCATCCTTCCGGGCCGCATAGTCGATGCGCCGCATGGCGTTGATGTCTCCGCCCGCGGCATTGTACTGGGCCAGATATTTTTCAGGGTCATACCCGGCCACGGTGGTGCGTGGGTCGAACCGGATGGCAAACTCACAGTCGCAGTTGGCGTGGATGTGCTGGGCGTGGCCGCCCTTCAGCACCTTCTCGCTGGCTTTCTGCCAGCCGTTGGACGCCAGCGTGATGCAGAACGGGCAGGTGTCCCCATGGGGCACCCAGGCCCATTCGGCGCCGTCCCGGGAAGCGTTCTTCAGAGTCGTGTCTGCCCCGGCTCGCTTCACGAGGCGGCTGACGCCGTTGGACAGGTTGGCCGGGTTCTGATCTTTGGTGGCGTTCACCATGCGGGCCACCTCGCCATAGCTGGCGGTCTCGGCAGGCTCAGCAGCGGGCACATACACGCCCTGCGCTTCGGCCAGCGCTTCATACATCTGGCAGGCCAGCTCTGCGCTGCCCTCGCCATATTTCGTCACAAGGCCGTAAGCATAAGCCACAAGGTCGTCCGTGTCGGCAGTGCCGTGCCGGTCGATGTATTCCCGCATGAGCTGCCCGGCTTTCTGATTCAGCCGGGACAGGCGGGTGATGTACTCATTCCACGTTTTCGCTGAGATCTGCATCTTCCATCTCCATCAGCAGTTTCTGGCCGCGCTGGCGCTGCTCCTGCGCCTTGATGCGCCGGATGTCCGCCTGATCAAAGCCGATCATCTCCAAAAAGGTGTCCGTTCCGGCAAACTCCTGCCGGGCGGATGCGATCTTGATGGCGGCATCCGCCGTCACGGCCACACTGGGCATGGCTGGATTCTTGAAGTGTGCCATGATGCCGGTCTCCTGTTCGGTCAGCTCGAAAAGGGAGCACTCCCGCGCTACCGCCTGCGCCATGCGGGCGATGGTGCACAGGGCGTCCCCGTTGCCGGTGTTGAGCTGTTGGGCCAGCAGGACAAGGGTCTGGCTCTGAGCAAGAATGGCATCGCTGCTGGTGGGGTTGGCGTCATTCACCACGCCCACATCGGTCACGGTCAGGCCTGTGGCTGCTGCAAACTGGGTGGCCGTCATGCGCATCTTTTCCACATGGGGCGTCAGGCTGCCCTGGGCCAGCTGGCCGAACACCGGGTTCTCGCCGGTCTCGGGGTTGGAGGTGGCAGCCATAAGCGCACCCACGTAGTTTTTGAATTTGTTCCCGACAATAGCGTCATACTGCTCATCGGTCACCCCCAGAATGTACTTTTGGGGTGTGGTGTCGAACTCCAGCGCAATGGCGGCATTGGCAGCCGTGCGCACATAGTCATCGATCAGTGCCCGGATAGGGCGCTTGAGGCGGCTGCGGCCAAAAGGCTTGGAGTTGGTGGCGTTCCAGATCAGGGGTTCCATCAGCGGGCGGCCCATGGGGTGGGGCTTGCGCTCTGCCGTCCAGAAGCTGCCGCTGCCGCGCAGCTCGATGAGGTCGGTATCGGTGTAGAAATACACCAGCGTGGGCCGCCAGACGTCCTCGAAGCGCTCATCCTTCACGGTGTCGATGATGGCCATGCCGCAGTCGATGCGGCCCTTCTCGCCGCTCCAGAGGGCGGAAGCCATGGCGGGCGAGTGGAACCGGATCCGGCAGCCGATGTCTGTATCGGCGGAGAGGGTGGCGAACACGCAGCCGTATTTCAGTTCGTCCCGGCAGGCCTTGGCATACTCGGCCACAAGACGGTTGTCGGCCACCAGCCTGGCAAGGCTGTCCAGGCTGCCGCCGGTGCCCACAAAGCCGTCAAACATGCTGCGGGCTGCCAGCACGTCCACGGCCTTCTGGCCCCAGCTGCAGCCCACCTCCAGATTGCGCAGGCCCTGCGGCAGGGCAATGCCGAGGTTCACATCCAGCAGGGAGATGTGCCCCTCATAATACTTGTCTTTGGCGGCGTTGCGGCTCTGGTGGTAGTTGTAGGCATCGGCGAGGTCTCGCAGCTGTTTCTGCTCTTCCCGCGTCAGCTCCGGCACATAGCCAAAATTCAAAGTCTGCATGGTTCTCCTTTCAGCCGATCTTCATCTTGCGGGTGGGGTCCCTGCGGCAGGTCTTTGCGCCCCAGAGGGCCAGGGCGCAGGCTTCCACCGGCAGGCTGTTGTCTCCGCCAAAGCCATAGCCCCCGCCGATGGGCCGCTTGACGGCGGTCACAGCGCTTTCGTCCAGAACGGTCTGGGGCTTGTACCAGGTCAGCGCTCCCTCGTTGACGCTGTTGGTGAAGCCGCTGACGGCGGCGATTACATCCTTTGCGGACGGCCGGATCACCGAGTTTTTTGCCCGCCACACGTCCTTGATGCGCTCCACAAGCACGTCCACGCCGTTGCGGCCGTCAATGACCACACAGCTGGCTTTTCCATAGCGTTCGTTCAGCCAGGCGGCCAGCCAGGCAAGGCCCTGACCGGAGGGCCGCAGCTCAATGAGGGACACCCGGGCGGGGCCATCTTTCGGGATCACCGCACCGCACAGGCAGACGGCGCTGCCGTCCGCTGCAAACTTGACGCCGTAGGCGGTCTTGCCCTCGGGCTTCGGTTCCTCGCTGGCACAGGCTGCCCAGGCAGTGCGGTCGATGGCGTAGTCCAGATGCTCCGCGGCTTCCGGACTCCACCAGCCCAGGCGTTCCCGGGCGAAGGTGTCCGGGTCCAGCTGTTCGGCCTCGCCCTCAATGGTGGAGAGCTGGATGCGCCGCCCGAGGGCCGGGTTTGCTGCCGCCCAGCGTTCCGGATCCTTCACATTGCCGATCTCCGGCACCGAGAACTCGAACCAGGCGGCTTTTTTGGCATCGCCGTCCAGAGCACGCCGGCGCAGCGCACGGAATACGGTGCCCACTGCATCCGGGCCGGGCGGCGTGCCCACATAGATGGTCTGGGGGTTCAGGCTGGCCGAAATGGCCGGCAGAAAAGACCCCTGCGCGGTCTCGTCCAGCTCCTGCGCCTCGTCAAAGATCAGCAGATCGCCGTGCTGGCCGCGTCCGCCGTTGCGGGTGCGTGCCAGAAACTTGCTGCGGGCACCGCTTTTCAGGATGATCTGCTCCCGCCCCAGTGCGGTCCTGATCTCAGCCACATGGCGGCGCAGCTTGGGACTTTCAAAAAACGCCCGCATTTCCTCAAAAGTCTCGGTGGCGGTTTTCTGCAGGTGAGCGGTGTAAATGACGGTCTCGTTGAACAGCAGCATCCCGGCTTCCGCACGGCCCTGCACCAGCAGGCTCTTGCCGTTCTGGCGGGGCACGCTGCCGCCCGCTGTGGGGGCTGCCCATTTGCCGGAGACTGTGCGGCCCATCCAGTCGTCCAGAATGTCGCTCTGCCATGGATCCGGCACCGTGCCGCCTGCCCGCAGGATGCGCACAGCGTCCGGCCCGTCAGTTGCCGGATATTCCGGCGTGATACGTGCGGACGGCTCCTGACTTCCCATCATGTTCTCGCTGTGCGAGGATCGCGCCGATCTCGTCCGTGTCATCTGCTGCTCCTTCGATCTCTTCGATTTCCCGGATGGTCTCCCGGTATTGCTTGGTCAGCTGGGGCAGTGCCCGGCAGTCCTCACAGGCATCAATACCGGAAGCCAGGACTTTTGCCAGCTGCTTCAGCTGCTCCAGCCGGGTGCCCCGGGCCGTGATGCTTTTCATGGTTGCCATGCCCTGGCACCTCTTTTCCAATTTTTCCTGTGTGTAAATCGGCGCTGACGGCCCTGGGTCGCCGGGGTCACGGGAGGGGGGTATCCCCCCACCCTCACCAATTGCCGTCCGAAACATGCGGAATCCGCACGATTTTGGCCTGTTTTGAACCGTTTTCGGCGGTTTTACTGCCTTTTTGTGCGTTGCAGAACCAGTGTGCCGCCTGCAGGTTGTTCCAATCTTCTGCCGCAGCTCTTGGCGATGTGTAGCCGAACTGTTTCCATTTGGACACCGGTTTGATCTCGTCCACAACAAAGGACAGGGGGTGCTGTGCGTCCGAAGGCTCATCATAATGGATCGGCCCGAAACGTCCATGACAGATGCCGCATTCGCCGCCGATCGCACGCAGCCGTGCACGATGTTTCCGGCGCAGCTGACCGTTGGCGTAGCGCGGATTGCCCATGCTGCACACCTCCTGCCGACTGTATTGCCGACTGTAAAAGAAAAGCCCGCACACATTTGCGCAGGCCGGATGCTCCCCGCACCTCTCCGGCACACCCCCGGGGCCTTTTGCAGGCAGGGGGTGTTTGGAAAGGCGGGGGTACAAAAATGCCCCCGGGGGTATCTGCAGGCCCGGGGGGATGAAAAAAGCCGCCCATGCGGACGGCGGGAAATAGCAAAGAGACCCGGCTGGTACATTCAGGCTGTTGGTCGGAAAAGGTGTGTTCCCCTGTTGCAGCCGGGCAATGCAAAAGCTGCAGGGCGCCGGACGTTCTCCGGTTCCTTGCAGCTTCTGCAGTGTAATGATACCACAGGAAAAGCAGTGCAAAACAGTGCGCATTGCCCCCAAAACAGTGCGAAACAGTGCGTCTTGCATCAAAAACAGTGCGAAACAGCACGCTCACGGGCTTTCCGGGATGCTCAAAGCCTGCACAGCTTTCTTGTGCCGCCGGTATACCCGGCTCACATCCATCCCGATCTTGACGGCGATCTGCTCCCACTTCATGCCGCCGATGTACCGCATATACAGGATGCCGTAATCCTGCATATCAACGGTTTGGGCCATCGTGTCCAGAACTTCCTTGCAGATTTTCTGGCACTCCATAACCTGAGCGTTTGCCTCCTGCATGGATTCCATGATACGCTCCACTGCTCTGGGCAGTGCCTGACCGTCACCGGTCCCGCCGGGCATTCCGGACAATACCTGTGTAACGTGCTCGGCATCGGTGCGGCACCGCTCCACCTCGTCCAATTTTATTCTCTCCATCCGGGCAGCCCTGCGGTATCGGCGCAGCCACTGTTTTTTCTCTTCATAGGTCATCGGGCCACCCCCTTGTTACCACCCCGCCGGGAGCGGGGCGTCTGCATCCTGGAAATCTTCTGCCGGGTCCGGTGCGGGCTGCCACTCGTGATACTGGGGCTGCCACCACATGGGCACCCGGCCGGTTTCGCCCTCGCGGTTCTTGCTCACCCGCAGGCTGACCTCGAAATAATCATTCGGCCCCTGCAGGCGGCGCTCCCCTGTCACCTCGCTCTCAATGAACACCACGGCATCCGCGTCCTGCTCAATGGTACCGGAGCCGCGCAGATCGCCCAGCGCGGCCTTTCTGGCCCCGCCGTTCCGGTCGGTGCTGCGGTTCAGCTGCACCAGCTCCACAATGGTGATGCCAGTTTCCATGGCCAGCTCCTTCAGCTGACGGGTCACATCGGCCAGGCGCTCGTATTCCTTGCGGCCAGGCTGGGTGTCCGCGATCAGGCCGATGTGGTCGATGAACACGATCCGGGGCCGGTACTTCATCACGCGGGCGCGGATGTCGTCCACCGTCATACGGGTGCCGTCATCGTAGATCAGGCCGGTGTGCCCCTTGATCAGGGCAAAAGCGTTGTTCAGGCTCTCCCGCTCCTCTTCGGTGATCCTGCGGTCCCGCAGGCGGGTGCTGTTGATGCGGGTCAGCTTGGACATGGTCCGCATCATGAGTTTGCGCCGGTCCTCTTCCATGGTCAGGTAGTAGGTCTGCACGCTGTTGCTCAGGCGCAGGACCAGGGCCAGCGCAAGGTCGGTTTTGCCGTGGCCGGGGCGGCCTGCCAGCACTGTGACCATCTTTTCTCCGAACAGGCCCAGCTCGTCCAACTCACGCCATGCCATTTTGACGCTGGTGTCCGGCTTCTGCAGCCACTGCATGGTCTCGTCCCAGACCTCGGCAAACTCCTTGACGTTTGCGTCCACGCTCTCCCGGCGCAGGTGATCCTGCACTTGCAGTGCCTCGCTCAGATCCCGGCAGATGCTGTCTGCATC
>CAVIXY010000039.1:0-17587 GCA_963646665.1 Bacteroides sp. CAG:545 | reverse complement strand
GATTTCACGGCATTTTTTGGTGCGATGGAAGGGACTCGAACCCCCGGCCTACTGATTCGTAGTCAGTCACTCTATCCAGCTGAGCTACCAACGCATACGTTCCGTTCGGAACAAGACGTATTTTATCACGCAGAAGGGGTTTTGTCAACAGGTTTTTGAAATTATTTTTGGATTTTTTGAAAAAGAACGTCTTTTCGACCCGGCGGGCTAGCTCCGCACGCAGCGGCTGCTGGCAGCTGCCGGGCCGGATGTGCTTTGCGTTTCCGGGGCAGCAGGGCGGACGGAACGCCGCCGGGTGGGGCACATCCGGCCAAAACGGCCATTCTTACAGAACAAATGCACAAAACTCTCCCTTTTTTCTCATTTTTCTTATATCGTTTTTGGCGTTCTTGTGCTATAATAGCTTTACTATATGTTTGAAAAATGCGTCCGTGCAGGGACACAGGGTGCGGGCCGCGCCGGTTTTGCGGCAGATCTGCGGCCCGTTTTCTCTGCATGAGGGCAACACGGAGGGTAAATCCTATGAAACTGGTAAGCGTGGAAACTCCTGAAAAGAGTGTCTGCAAAATGACCTTCAGCGCAAGCGCCGAAGAACTGGAAACCGCATCCAACGCGGTTTACGAGCGCACCCGCGCTACGTATACGATCAAGGGCTTTGCCAAGGGCGAGGCAGACCGTGCACAGATTGAAGCAGACCGCGGCGAGCACACCTTCTGGTACGATGCCATCAACGACCTGATGGACCAGGACGTGCCTGCACTGTACGATGCAGCCCTGGCCGAGCACGGCTTCCACCCGGTGGACGAGCCGAGCTACGACCTGGTGAGCGTGAAGAAGGACGAGGGCTTTGTGGCCACCGCCACCGTGGCCCTGCAGCCTGAGCTGAACCTGACCCAGACTTCCGGCTTTGTGGTGGAGTGCGTCACCCCGGAGATCACCGACAAGGAGATTTATGCCGTGCTGGAGCGCCGCCGCAAGGCTGCCGCCGAGCTGGTGCCCCACAAAGGCCCGGCCGTAAAGGGCAACGTGGTGCACATGGACTTTGAGGGCCTGCGGGACGGCGTGGCCTTCCAGGGCGGCACCGCACAGAACCAGTCCGTTCAGCTGGGCAGCGGCCGCATGATCCCCGGCTTTGAGGACGGCATTCTGGGCCACAAGGCAGGCGATGAGTTTGAGATCAACGTGACCTTCCCGGAGCGTTATCCTTCCAAGGAGCTGGCCGGCAAGCCCGCCGTGTTCAAGATCAAGCTGCACGATGTATGCGTGCGTCAGCTGCCCGCCATGAACAGCGACTTTGCCAAGAAGGTCGGCGGCGTGGACACCATGGAAGAATTCCGCGAAAAGGTCCGCAAGCAGCTGTATGACGGCAAGCACGGCGCTGCCCTGAACCGCGCCAAGGATCAGGTTCTGGGCAAGCTGGCTGATGCCGCCGAGGGCGAACTGCCCAGCGTTCTGGTGGAGAGCACCTACCAGCAGGAGATGCAGAATGTGCAGCAGCAGCTGCAGATGCAGCGCATGAGCCTGAACAACTATCTGAGCCAGATCCACGAGACCCGCGAGAGCTTTACCGCCAAGCTGCACGCCGGTGCCGAGAAGAACACCCGTGCCCGCATGGCTCTGCTGCAGATTGCACAGCAGGAGAACCTGGTGCCCACCGAGGAAGAGCTGGACAAGCAGCTGTCCGAGCGTGCCGAGCGCGCCAAAAAGACGCTGGAAGAGATCAAGGCACAGTGCAACATTCCGGCCATGCGCCGCAACGAAGCCATTCGCAAGGCTGCAGACTGGGTGATTGAGCACTCCACCATCGAGGACAAATAAAAAACAGAACAGGCATCATACAGCCTGACACAAAACAACAAAGCCCGTGCAGAAGCACGGGCTTTGTTGTTTTGAAGAAAGAGCAATTATGCCAGCAGGTTGAAGCCCATAATGACCACGCCCAGCACCACCAGCACCACACCGGTGGCGCGGTTCAGGGTTTTGGGTTCTGCCTTATTGGCAAACACAGCCGCAATGCGTGCCCACAGCAGGGTAAAGATCACGCACAGCACCCAGACGAACCAGTCGGGCATACCGCCGATCATAAAGTGGGACACGGCACCGGTCAGGGCGGTAAAGGTCATGATGAACACGCTGGTGCCCACAGCCGTTTTCAGCTCATAGCCCAGCACGCTGGTGAGGATGAGCAGCATCATCATGCCGCCGCCGGCCCCCACAAAGCCGCAGATGAAGCCGATGAGCATACCGCACACCACCGACTGAATGGCGCGCTTTTTGGCGCTGACGCCCTGCATGGCTTCCTTGGTGGTCATGACCGGGCGTACGATGAACTTGATGCCCAGCAGGAAGGTCATGAACACGGAAAAGCTGCCCATGGTGGCCGAGGGCACCTTGCTGGCCACCCAGCTGCCCACCACCGTAAAGACCAGCACACTGGCCATCATGATCAGGCCGTTTTTGATGTCCAGATTCTTGTTTTTATGGTAGGTGTAGGCCGACACGGCGCTGGCCAGCACGTCCGAGGAAAGTGCAATGCCCACGGCCATGTAAGGGTCCATATGCAGAAAGGTGATGAGCATGGGGCTGATGACCGCCGCCGCACTCATACCGGCAAAGCCGGTGCCAAGGCCGGCACCCATGCCAGCAAAAAAGGTAACCAGAACCGTAAACAATACATTCATGTTATGCGTTCTCCTTTAACATTTCGTCCAGATTTGCGCCCATCTGCTCAATGGTCTCGTTGAAAGCCTGCAGCTGTGCTTCACCAATGCCATCCAGCATCCGGCCCAGGAACTGCCGCTGCAGCGCCTGGCCCTGTTCGATGCAGGGGTGGGCCTTTGCGGTGCAGACCAGCTCGGTCTTGCGGCGGTCCTGGGGCACGGGGCACCGCTCCAGCAGGCCCTCCTGCACCAGGCGGTCCACATTTACCGAGACAAGGTTCGCCTTGATGCGCCGCACTTCCACAATGTCGCTGGCAGTTTTGTAAGAAGGGTTGTTGGCCAGGAACATCAGGATATCAAAGGCGGTCTGGGGCAGGCCCAGCTTCTGGCACAGTGGCTTGCATACCCGGCCATAGGCAAGGCCGATCTTGTTGGCAAATTCGATGCTGTCGGTTACCTTCTGCATGATTCGCCCTCCATTTCTTCATTTTTGAATCATCCATTTTTGAAGTATTATAGTGCAGTTCCGCGCGCTTGTCAAGCAGAATCCACAAAAAAGCCGGGCTTTCTTTGTACAAAGAAAGCCCGGCTCCGGGTATTTTTGCAGTTACTTTACGGTGTTGTAGCCATCGGGGTTGTTCTTCTGCCAGTTCCAGCTGTCGGCGCACATTTCCTCAATGCCGTACTGTGCCACCCAGCCCAGCTCGTTCTTGGCCTTGGTGGGGTCGGCGTAGCACTCGGCAATGTCGCCGGGGCGGCGCGGGTCGATGACATAGGGGATGGGCTTGCCGCAGGCCTTTTCAAAGGCATGGATCACGTCCATCACGCTGTAGCCCTTGCCGGTGCCCAGGTTACAGATGAACAGGCCGCAGTTGGTCTCCAGCTTCCGGATGGCGCACACATGGCCGCGGGCCAGATCCACCACGTGGATGTAGTCGCGCACGCCGGTGCCGTCCGGGGTGGGGTAGTCGTTGCCGAACACATGCACCTTTTCCAGCTTGCCCACGGCCACCTTGGCAATGTAGGGCATCAGGTTGTTGGGGATGCCGTTGGGGTCCTCGCCGATAAGGCCGGACTTGTGGGCACCAATGGGGTTGAAGTAGCGCAGCAGGGCCACATTCAGGCTGGGGTCCGCCTTGCAGACATCCTGCAGGATGCGCTCGGTCATGGCCTTGGTGGTGCCGTAGGGGTTGGTGGTGGCACCCACGGGGAAATCCTCGGTGATGGGCACACTGGCGGGGTCGCCGTAAACGGTAGCGGAGGAGCTGAACACGAAGTTGTGGCAGCCATGGTGCCGCATCACGTCCAGGATCACCAGGGTGCAGTTGAGGTTGTTGTAGTAGTATTCAATGGGCTTGGACACGCTCTCGCCCACGGCCTTGTAGGCGGCAAACTGGATGACGGCGGTAATGTCCGGGCACTCGGAAAAGATCTTTTCCACATCCTCGTGCTTGGTCATATCGGCGTTGTAAAAACGGAAATCCTTGCCGGTGATCTGCTTGACACGGTCCAGCACCACCGGGGAAGCATTGTAATAGTTATCGGCCACAACTACGTCATAGCCAGCGTTCAGAAGTTCGATACAGGTGTGGCTGCCGATGTAACCGGCGCCGCCAGAAACCAAAATAGCCATAAGCGTCCCTCACTTCTCTCTATCCGGATGGATCATTCCGGGGGCTGCCCCCCGTCTGCCTAAAGAATACCGCTTTTGGGGCGCAGACGCAAGGGATGCGTTTTTTATTTGAATGTATTTTTGTTGCACATTTTCTTGTTGTACTTTGATTTGCAGAGAATTTTCGCACTTTTCACATGGAGAGATGGCCCGGTTTGTGCAAAAGAGAGAATGATTCCGTCCGGAAAACATCCTGCCAGACAAAAAAGCTCCCGCCCGAAAGGGCAGGAGCTTTTGTCTGTTGCATCATTATAATTTCCCGCACTGCTTGCCGGTGAAGAAGCGCAGGGTGGTGGTGGCGCGGAACACCTTGCCGGCCCGCAGCACGGTGGAGGGGAACTCCGGGTGCGAGGGGCTGCAGGGGTAGTGCTGGGTTTCCAGTGCAAAGCCGCCGTACTTCTGCATGGGCACGCCGCCCTTGCCGGGGGTGGGGCAGTCCTGCAGGAAGTTGCCGGTGTACAGCTGGATGCCCGGCTGGGTGGTGTACAGCTTCATGCTGATGCCGGTTTTATCGCTGGTGGCCCAGGCGCAGATGCTCTGGCTGGAGCCGCGGGCGCGGTCGATGACATAGCAGTGGTCGTAGCCGCCGCCCACCATGGTGGTCTGGGAGTAGCCGGAGTCGATCTCTTTGCCCAGCAGCTTGCCGGTGGTAAAGTCCATGGGGGTGTTTGCCACGGGCAGGATCTTACCGGTGGGGCAGGTCTGATTGTTGCCTTCCAGGAAATTGGAGGCATAGATGCGCAGTTTCTGGCCCAGCACATCGCCGCCGCCGTCCAGGTTGAAATAGCTGTGGTTGGTCAGGTTTACAATGGTATCCGCATCCGAAGAAACGCGGTAATCCATGCGGAAGGTGTTGTCCTCGGTCAGGGTATAGCGCACAGCAATTTTCAGATTGCCCGGGAAACCATCCTCACCATCCGGGCTTTCGGCTTCCATCAGCAGGGTATCGCCGAAGGATTTGACCCGGTACAGCTTGCGGCTGAAGCAGCCGTGCAGGTGGTTGGGGCCGTTGTTGGCTTCCAGCTGGTAGGTTTTGCCGCCCACGCTGAACACCGCATTTTCAATGCGGTTGGCATAGCGCCCCACAAAGGCACCGCAGCAGGTGCTGGCAGGGGAGGTAAAGTCGGCTTCATAATCGGCCATGGTGTCGTGGCCCAGCACCACATCCACCGGGCCGTTCTTGGCCGGTACGATGATGTTTTTGATCACGCAGCCGTAGTCCAGCACACTGACCGACAGCCCGCCGGGATTGGAAAGAATATACTCGGTTACATTCGCGCCCTCTTTGGTCACACCGAAGGGCTTTGAGCGGATCTGTGCCATTGGGCATTCGCCTCCTCAGGATCGTTTTGTACGGCCGGGCAGACTGCCCCCGTATTTGTACTGTATTTATGATTATATCACAGTTTTGTGCGTTTGTGTTGGCTTGCTTTTAGAATTTGCATCCAATTTTTCGGGTAATTTTTTGGTGGATTTATCGAAAGAGGGGGGCAAAAAAGCACCCCGCCCTTGGAAAGAGCGGGGTGCCTGACGCAAGCAGAGGTTCTTATGCTTCCGGCACGGCGGCGCTGCTCTGTGCCGCAATGAACTCGGCGGCATCGTCCGGGATGTCGTCCAGTTCATCATCGCTGCCCACATCCACGTTGAGCGGCGGCTTCTTGAACAGCATATCGTACAGGATGGGCACGATATACAGGGTCATCAGGGTGGCGTAGCTCAGGCCGCAGATGATCACGATGGCCATGCCGCTCATGAGCTGGCTGGCCATGTCGTTGCTGAACACCATCTGCAGCATGGCCAGCACGGTGGTGAGGGTGGTCATCAGGATGGGGCGCATACGGGTCTTGCCGGTGGCCACCAGGGCGGCGCGGCGCTCCATGCCGCCCAGACGCAGCTGGTTGGCGTAATCCACGAACACGATGCCGTTGTTCACGACCGTGCCCATCAGCACAATGAAGCCCATGAGGGAGATCATGGTGAGCTGCTGGCCGGTGACCAGCAGGCCGATCAGGCCGCCGGTAAAGGCCAGCGGCACCGTGAACAGCACAATGAAGGGGGACAGCAGGCTCTGGAACTGTGCCACCATGACCAGGTAGACAAAGGGCAGGGCCAGGGCCATCCACTGCACCATTTCCTTGACCATGAAGTCCACGTTCTCGGTCTCGCCGCCCATGGAGAAGCTGCAGCCCTCCGGCATATCGGCGCTGGCGGCAAATTCATCCAGCTTCTTCTGCAGCACGCGGGACTGCACGGTGGTGTTGTAGCCCTCCAGCGTGTCGGCCGTTACGGTGACGTACTGGGTCTGATTTTCGCTGGTAATGGAGTCCGGCGCGGTGCCTTCCTCCCAGGTGGCAATGTCCGCCAGGGTGCAGGTGCCGGTGGTGGTGGTGCCATCGGTGGCCATCACGCTGGTTTCAAAGGTGATGTCCATCATGTTTTCCTTGGTCACCGGGTCCAGGTTGTCGGTGATCTGCACGTTCATGGTGGTGCCGTCCACGGTAACCGGGGTCTGGGCCGTGGCGGTGGTGGTCAGCTTGGCTGCGATCTGCTGGTACACCTGGGCCACGGTCAGGCCGTTGGCGCGCACCTTGTCGCGGTCGATCTTCAGGATGATGGTGGAGTCGCCGGCACCCAGACCATTGGTGGCATTGGCAAAGCCCTCGGTGTTGTTCACCAGGTCCACGATCTTTTCCGAAAGCTGGGTCAGGGTGGTCTCGTCTGCACCGTAGATCTTAATGGACAGGCCGCTGGCCAGCTGGCTGGTCAGCTCTCCGGTCATGCCGGAAATCTCCACGGTGCCGGTGCAGTTCTCCACACCGGCCACGGCATCTTCCAGTGCCTGGCGCGCGGTCTCGATCTGCGCGGAGGAAAGATCCTCCTTGAGCATCACGTTCAGCTGGTAGCTGCCGTAGCTGTTGGCGGCAGCCAGCAGGTCGGTGATCTGGGTGGGCAGGCCCAGCTGGCTGATATCCAGCCCGGCCACGCTGGTGTCGGTAGTAATGCCCACCTCTTCCACATTGTCCACGGCCATGGCGGCTTCCACCACCTTGCCGGCAATGGCATAGGATTCTTCTTTGGTCAGGCCCTCCTGGGTGGAAAGGGTAATGGTGGCTTCGTTGCTGGTAATGGTGGGCAGCAGCTCAATGCCCATGCGGAACACCTGCCAGCCGCTGAACGCCAGCAGCGCCACCGCCGCGATCAGCGGCAGGGCACGGTGCTGCAGGCACCAGGACAGGCTGGCGGCGTATTTGTCCTGCAGCTTTTCAAACCACACAAGACGCTTCGGCTCGGCCTTTTTCAGCACGGTAGAAGCGGCAGCCGGCACCACCGTAACGGCCACCAGCAGGGAAGCCATCAGGCAGTAGCCGATGCACAGCGACATGGGCTGCATCAGGCTGCGCACAATGCTGGAAGAGAACACCACCGGCAGGAACACGCACACCGAGGTGAGGGTGGATGCCACAACGGACATGCCCACCTGCTTTGTGCCCTGCACGGCGGCGCGGGCCGCCGGCACGCCGCGGCTGCGCAGACGGTAGATGTTTTCAATGACCACCACCGAGTTGTCCACCAGCATACCAATGCCAAGGCTCAGGCCCGCCAGGGTCATCACGTTCATATCCAGGCCGGTAAAGTACATCAGCACCACCGCAAACAGCACCGACAGCGGGATGCTGATGCCGACCACGAGGGTGGGCTTGAGGTCTTTCAGGAAGATGGCCAGCACGATGATGGCCAGAGCCGCACCCACTGCCATGCTGGTAAGGATGCTCTTGATGATGATGGTGATGTAGTTGCCCTGGTTGGACAGCACCACCACGTGCAGGCCATCGTACTGGGCTTCCAGCTCGCTGAAGGCTTCCAGGCAGTTGTTGGACACATCGCTGGCGCTGGACGTGCTGTTCTTATAGATCTTCAGCACGGCAGCCTGCTCCCCGTTCAGGCGGGTATAGCTGTCGGCGGCGTTGTCGATCACTTCCACGTCTGCCACATCCGACAGGCGCACATCGCCGTAGCCGTCCACGTGCAGCAGCAGGGCACCGGCAATGTCCTCCACGCTGTCGTACTCTTCGCCCACCTTCAGCAGCCAGGACTGGCCGTCCTTGTCCTCCACATAACCGGCGGGCATGGAGAAGTTCTGGGCGTAGATCAGGTTTGCCAGGGTGTTGATGTCCAGCTGCTTGGCCACATCGGCCTGAGCCAGCGCGGTGTTCTTGGCCGTTTCGTATTCCTGCTTGGCGCTTTCCAGCTGCTTTTCGTATTCGTTCAGCATCTCACGGGCTTCCGTGAACTGCATATAAGCGTTGAGCTGCTGCTGGGTAAAGCTGCCCAGCGCATTGGAGAAGGTGGTCATCAGCTGAGGTACATCGTCCATGGCCTTGATGGTGTCCTCCAGGGTGCTGTAGATCACGTTCAGGCTCTGCTGCAGCTGCATCTCGTCCGCCAGATCGGCGGCGGTGCTGCCCTCGGTGCCTTCCTCGGTATTCAGGCGCTGCTGCAGCTGCTGCAGGGCATCGGTCAGCTTATCGGTGATGCCGCGCAGCTCGGCCACGATCTCGATCAGGGAGTCAATGTCCCGGATGCCGGTGGTATTGAAGCGGTCCACCACCTTCTGCAGGCCGTCCCGCACCTCGATCAGGGCCTGCTGGATCTCCGGCTCCTTGACAATGGCGATCAGGTCGTTGACGCTCTGCAGCAGGGCGGAGGCCTGTTCGCGCACCACGTCCACGGCATTGCCCACTTCTACGCTCATGGAACCCATCACCGAGTTGGAAACGGTGTTGCCGAAGTTCATATACTGCTTGTTGTATTCCGCGCGGCCCGCTTCGATCTGGGCCTCGGCGCTTTCCAGCTGCTTCCGGGCAGCGGTCAACTGGGTGTCGATCAGTTCCAGCAGCTTTTCGTTGATGGTGTCGATCTTGTCCTGGTTGAGCTGCACCTGCACCAGTTTTTCCACCAGGCCGCTGGACGACACGCTGGACACACCGCCCTTGCGCTGCACGTAGGGCACCATGGTGTCCTTGACAAAATCCGATACCTGATACACATCGCTGCCTTCGCGGCTGACGGCCACAGTCATAAAGGCGTTCATGTTCAGGCTGTATTCAATGATGGAAGGGGTCAGGCAGGTGCTGGGCAGGTCGCTCTTGGCCTGGTCCAGCTTGTTGGACACCTTGACCAGCGCACTGTTCATGTCGGTATCCTCGGTGAACTGCATCAGCAGCAGGCTGTAGTTCTCCGCCGAGGTGGCCGTTACCTTTTCCACACCGGGCACGGTAAGCGCATTCTGCAGCACATCCGAGACTTCGCTCTGCACGCGCTCCGGGCTGGCGCCGGGGTACACCGTGACCACCATCAGGTACGGTGTGCTGACGTCCGGCAGCAGGTTCGTCTGCATTTTGGTAATGGCCACAAAGCCCAGGATCAGGACCATGACCACCGCCACCAGCACCGTGAATGGCTTTTTGACACTGAATTTTTCCATCTTCTCCTACCGTTTCTCTGCCTTGCCGCGCACCGGGCAGGGCAGCCGCATTCCCGCTGGGGGAAAGTCCACACTTTAACAATTCTATTATACACACCTGCCCCCGGCTTGCAAGCAAAAGGGCAAATCTTTTGTGTTTCTTGGTTCACTTTCGCACTTTTTTAACAAATCGCGTCCGCATTCCGGGACTTTGGGCCGGAACAGGACAAAATTCCGACAGTTTCCAACCTTTTATACGGTTCAGGAGCGCAAATTGTTGCAGGCCGTTTCATCTTTGCCGTATCTTTTCCGCCCGGGTGCGCTGCGCCGGAACCGCCTTTCCGGAGGGGGCTGCGGCTGCATTTTGTTTTTGGCGTGGAAATGTGCATTTAAATATGTTATACTAACAGTCAGAATGGATTAGCAGGCCCTTTTGCAGGGCTTTCTCCGATAGATCGTTGCAAGCCAAAGAGGAACACTATGAAAAAAGTCATTTCTGTCCGTTTCAAAGAAAACGGCAAAAGCTATTATTTTGACCCCGCCGATGCCGAGATCCGCACCGGCGATTACGTGATCGTGGAAACCGCCCGCGGCATTGAGTGCGGCGAGGTGGTGCAGGGCGTGAAGGAAGTGACCGATGCCGCCGTGCCCAAGGCACTGAAGCCTATTACCCGCATGGCCGACAGCGTGGACATCCGCCGGATGCGCCAGAACCGTGAGGACGAAAAGCGCGCCTTCCGCACCTGCCAGGACTGCATTGCCCGCCACGGGCTGGAAATGAAGCTGGTGGAAGCCGAGTACACGCTGGACCGCTCCAAGATCATGTTCTACTTTACCGCCGATGGCCGCGTGGACTTCCGCGAGCTGGTCAAGGACCTGGCCGGCATCTTCCATACCCGCATTGAGCTGCGCCAGATCGGCGTGCGCGATGAAAGCAAGATGATCGGCGGCCTGGGCATCTGCGGCCAGCCCTTCTGCTGCAGCCGCTTCCTCAAGGACTTCCAGCCCGTTTCCATCAAGATGGCCAAGGAGCAGGGCCTTTCGCTGAACCCCACCAAGATCAGCGGTGCCTGCGGCCGCCTGATGTGCTGCTTGGCCTACGAGGAAAACGCCTACGAGTACCTGAACAGCATCATGCCCATGGTGGGCAGCACCGTGCGCACCCCGGACGGCCTGGGCACCGTGCTGGAAGTAAACCCCATTTCCGGTTACCTGCGGGTGCGCTGCGGCACCGAGAGCCTGTCTCCGCGCTATTACAAAGTGGGCGTGTGCGAGTACATCAGCGGCGGTAAGCGTGCCCCCCGCCGCCCGGACCCGGACGATGACTACTCCGGCGTGCGCAACCCCGCCCCGGTGGTGGCATCCTCGGACGATGAGGGCAAACGCTGCCCCGGCTGTGCCAAAAAGCGCCCTGCTGCAAAGGAGTAAAAGCAGCTGACCGGATGTTCTGGCTTCCCCCGGACGGGGGAAGCTGTCACCGCAGGTGACTGATGAGGGCGCTTGTTCCGGAAGGCACCCCCTCATCCGGCGCTTTGCGCCGCCTGCTTTCCAAGGGTTGAAGGCGATCGTGCCGAAAAAAAGCCATCTGAAATGAGTTTTCGTTTTTGATGAAATCTCCGGGTGGTTAGTCTGTTAAAACTAACCATTCTTCGTGATTTTTGCCAAAAAACTCCTGCAATTTTGGCCATAAGTTAGCCTGTGCTTTTGTGCAACCCAACAAAAAACTCTGTTTTGCCTTTTGCCCGTTACGGTTAGTCTTGCCTTTTCGGGCCTGCTTTGTTAAAATGCAGGCAAGGATATGATTTCCGAGGAGACATGCACAGCCGTGCCAATGCATGTGTCTTCATACATTACAACGGGCACGGGGATAAAAGGAGAGTTTATTATGGCACACAAGGTTTCTGACGCATGTGTTGGCTGCGGCGCTTGCGAGGGCGCTTGCCCGGTTGGTGCAGTCGCCATTGACGGCGGCGTTGCAGTTGTGAACGCAGACGCTTGCATTGATTGCGGCGCTTGCGAGGGCGCTTGCCCCACTGGTGCTATCGCTGCTGAATAATCAGCCGCGCACCGAAAAGACGCATCAAAAGCAGCAGACCTGTTCCAAGCGGGTCTGCTGCTTTTTGTTTTTGCACAAATTCGGGCCGCGATCCGGCCTATTTTTCTGAAAGGAATCCGTGCAGTTGTCTATGGAACATTCCACCGAAGTCTTGTATAATAGAACAAAGGTCTATTGCACCCCCGCCCACCGGTTCGGGTCGGACGCGCTGCTGCTGGCCCGTTTCTGCGAGCCAAAACGCGCCCAGACGGCGGCGGACCTGTGCTCCGGCTGCGGCATCGTGGCGCTGGAATGGCACGACCGGGGCCACCGCGGCCCCTGCGCGGCGCTGGAGATCCAGCCCGAGGGCAGCGCGCTGCTGGCGCAGGCCGTGGATGAGCAGGGCATTGCCCACATCACCCCCCACTGCGCCGATCTGCGCAGCTTCCGGCAGGGGGAGGGCAGTTTTGATGTATGCGCCTGCAACCCACCCTATTTTACGGCAGGCCCCCAGAGCGCAAATGCGGCCCACGCCCAGGCCCGGCACGAGAACACCTGCACCCTGGACGATGTGTGCCGGTGCGTCTTCCGCCTGCTGAAGGACGGCGGAAGGTTTTCCATGTGCCACCGGCCGGAACGGCTGGTCGAAGTGCTGACCGTGCTGCGGGCCAGCCGCCTGGAACCCAAACGTCTGGCCTTTGTGAAAAACAAGGCAGACGGGGCACCCTGGCTGTTTTTGGTGGAAGCGCAGAAGAACCGCCGAACCGGCCTGCGGGTGGAGCCGGATATTCTGATCAGCGCCGGGGCAGCACTTTATGGGAGGTAAACTATGGCAGGAACACTTTATATCGTGGCAACACCCATCGGCAACCTGGACGACATGCCGCCCCGGGTGGCCGCCACCTTTGGCGCGGCAGACTTTATTGCCGCCGAGGACACCCGCGTGACCATGAAGCTGCTGAACTTTCTGGGCCTGAAAAAGCCCATGGTCAGCTACTACGAGCACGCATTGCAGAAGGGTGAGGCCATTTTGCAGCGCATTGAAGCGGGGGAGAGCTGCGCGCTGTGCAGCGATGCCGGAATGCCCTGCGTTTCCGACCCGGGCGAGGTGATCGTGCGGGACGCACTGGCACGGGGCATCAAGGTGGTGCCGGTGCCGGCAGCGTCCGCCTGCGTCACGGCGCTGGCCGTGTCCGGCCAGGACACCTCCCGCTGGGTGTTTGAGGGTTTTCTGCCCGTGAACCGCAAGCAGAAAAAGGAACGTCTGGCAGACCTGCTGCAGGAAAAGCGCACCATCATTTTTTACGAAGCGCCCCACAAGCTGCGCACCACCCTGGACGACCTGACCGCCGCCTTTGGCCCGGACCGCAGCATTACCCTGTGCCGGGAGCTGACCAAGCTGCACGAGGACATCTGGAAAACCACCCTGGGCGAAGCGGTGGACCACTACAAGGCCAACGACCCCCGGGGCGAGTATGTGCTGGTCATGGCCGGTGCACCGGCTTCGGCCGACCCGGAACAGGCGCTGACCCTGGAGCAGGCCGCGCAGCGGGCCATGGAGCTGACCGGCCAGGGCTTTGGCCCCACGGCAGCGGCCAAGGCAGCCGCACAGGGCACACCCTATTCCAAGAGCGAAGTGTATAAGCAGCTGCTGGTATTGCAGCAGGCCCAGCAGACTGCGGAATGATAAGAGGAGGACTATTTTCGTGACAAAACTTTTGGTTTTGAGCGACAGCCACGGCGGGCGGGATGCCGTTGAGCGTGTGCTGATGAAGGAGAGCAAGAACATTGACGCCCTGATCTTTCTGGGCGATGGCCTGCGGGACCTGGAACTGGCCCTGACCAAGTACCCCAAACTGCGGGCCTACTCGGTGGCCGGCAACTGCGATTACGGCGCACTGGAGCCGCTGGACGGCCTGGCCGCCTTTGAACAGGTGGTTCTGTTCTATACCCACGGCCATATGTACGGTGTAAAGTACGATCTGGATACGCTGGCAGACGCAGCATCCGCCCGGGGAGCCGAGGTAGCGCTGTTCGGCCACACCCACATCCCCCACGCCGAGCAGCGGGGCAAGGTGTTTTTGTTCAACCCCGGCTCCTGCGGCCGCTGCTACACCGGCCCGGACACCTACGGCATCCTGACGCTGGACAGCGGCAAGGTGACCGCCTATGAGCACAAAGAGGTACCAAAGCAATGAGCATCAACGAGGTGCGCTACCTGCCGGAATGCGGCAGCACCAACGCCTATGTGAAAGAGCATTTTGAAGAATTCGGCCCGGTGGGGGCCGTGTACACCGAAAATCAGACCGCCGGGCGGGGCCGCCTGGGCCGCAGCTGGGTAAATGCCGAGGGCAAGGCCCTGTACTACACGGTGGCCATCCGGGAGCCGCTGGCCCAGCCTGCCACCCTGCCGCTGCTGGCCAGCCTTGCCGTGCGCACCCAACTGAAGCTGCGCTACGGCGTGGACTGCCAGATCAAGTGGCCCAACGACCTGCTGCTGAACGGCAAAAAGATCGTGGGCATTCTGTGCGAGGGCGTGAGCTACGGCTACCAGCAGCAGGGGCGCGGCATTCTGTGCGGCATTGGCATCAACCTGGCCCAGCCCCAGAGCTACTTTGACGCCGCCAACCTGCCCAACGGCACCTCGCTGGCATTGCAGGGAGCCAACGTGGATCTTGCCACTGACCCCGCCTGGCTGGCCGAGGGCCTGACCGATTTTGGCTTTGACCGCAGCCTGTACACCTTTGCCCGGGACGGCTTTGCGCCCTTCCGGGAGGAATACAAGGCTGCCTGCGTCAACCTGGGCCGCCGGGTCACCTTTGACCTGCCGGACGGCAAACAGGGGGCCGGTGAGGCTGTGGACGTGGACGAAGAGGGCCGCCTTGTGGTGCGTACCGACAGCGGCGAAGTGCACGTGTTTACCGGCGAAGTGTCGGTGCACGGCATTTACGGCGCAGTATGACCAAAAAAGCTCCTGCCCGGGGAACTTCGGGCAGGAGCTTTTGGTTTTTGTCAGTGTCTGCGCTTGGCCGTTCTGCGCCGCCGCTTCAGGTTCAGCGAGCCGCCGCC
Source organism: Bacteroides sp. CAG:545 (assembly GCA_963646665.1). Taxonomy (GTDB): domain Bacteria; phylum Bacillota; class Clostridia; order Oscillospirales; family Ruminococcaceae; genus Faecalibacterium. Next base: position 2,687 of record CAVIXY010000039.1, on the reverse strand, counting down.
GCAGATCACGGTGCCCACGCTGAGCACCGCCAGCAGCAGCACCAGCACCACCAACAGCAGCAGGGTGGCTTTGGTGTCGGTGCGGAAGTCCGACACATACTCCCGGTGGGTCACAAGGTCCACGGTGCCCACTTCGTAGCCGTCCAGGTAAACGGTGGCCGTGCCCAGCACCTTGCCGCTTTTGACGGTGGCCGACACCTGCTCCGGCAGGTCGAAGGAATAGGTCACACGGTCATCCTCGTGGCCGTAGCCGCTTACGGGGCTGGCCGCATACAGCTCCACCTCCGGCTCGGTGCGGCACTTGGTCAGGTCCACGGTGGTCAGCACCGTTTCGGTGTCCACCAGCGGGCGGTCTCCAAAGCTGGCAAAGGCCCAGTCGAACAGCTGCCCGCACTCGCTGTAAAGGTGATCCTGAGTGTCGCAGCCCAGGATCACCATGCCGTAGGTGTGGCCGTCCTGCTGGGCGTAGGCCACGTAGCAGCGGCCCGCCAGGGTGGTGTAGCCGGTGCGCATTCCGCGGATGTAATCGCGGTAGTATTCATATGCGGGGTCCAGCATCCGGTTGCTGGAGGTGATCTGCCGCTCTTCTGCGTGCAGGTTGGTGGCCGGCAGGGTATAGCTCAGGGTGTTGGCGGCCTTCATGTAGTCCGCATTGGCATAGCAGGCCTGGGCGATCTTGGCCAGGTCCTGTGCCGTGGACACGTTGCCGTAATCGTACAGCCCGTGCACACAGGTAAAGCTGGTGCCGGTACAGCCCAGTTCCTTGGCCCGCTCGTTCATGCGGGTCACAAAGGTGGGCAGGTCGCCGCATACATCGTAGGCGATCACGCTGGCGGCATCGTTGGCGCTGGACACCAGCAGGCCGTACAGCAGGTCCACCCGGCGCACCGTTTCGCCAATGCGCAGGTTGATGGTGCTGCCGTTGGCATTCTGGATGTCCTTGAATTCCTGGGTCAGGCTGGTAGGCACGGTGACCGTTCCGTTCAGGTCCTTGCCGCTTTCCAGCAGCAGCAGTGCCGTCATCATCTTGGTCAGGCTGGCAATGTACTGCGGCTGGTCCGCGTTCTGGGCCAGAATGGTCTTGCCGGTGTCGGCATTGAACAGATACACCGCCTCGGTCTCGCGGGCGGTCTGGATGGGCATGGGATAAGCGGCCAGGCCCGGCAGGGCCGCTGCAGCCGCAAACGCCAGCGTGAGCACCAGCGCCGCCGCCCGGCGGAAGAACGTGTTGTGAACCATGAGCGTACCCCCTTGCGGTTTCGCCTGCGGCAAACGACCGCAAACGACAGTTTTTTCTTTATAAGCATACCATAAACGAACCAAAAGAGAAAGGTGGTTTTTCACAATGTTCCTGTCCTTTTGTGGAAAAATGCCCCGCAACGAAGGCGCGGCCTTTGTGGCCGACAACGCCACCGTGCAGGGGGATGTAATCCTGAAGCCCGGTGCCACGGTGTGGTACGGGGCGGTGCTGCGCGGCGATGACGGCACCCTGACCATTGGGGAGAACAGCAACGTGCAGGACAACGCCGTGCTGCACTGTGATGTGGGCGGAGCCGTGACCCTGGGCAAAAACGTGACCGTGGGCCACAGCGCCCTGGTGCACGGCTGCACCGTGGGGGACGGCAGCCTGATCGGAATGCACGCCACCCTGCTGAACCACTGCGTCATCGGCAAAAACTGCATCATCGGGGCCGGGGCGCTGGTGCCGGAGGGCATGGTGATCCCGGACGGCTCGGTGGCCGTGGGGGTGCCTGCCCGGGTCATCAAGCAGGCCGCGCCGGAACAGATCGCTGCCAGCCTGCGCAATGCCGCCCACTATGTGGAGCACGGCAGGCTCCACGCCGCCCAGCAGGCGGCCCGCTGAATGCTGCCCGGCAAAAGCGGCTTCTGTATGTGCATTTTTCACAGGAGACCCCGCAAAATTTTTTGAGTTGTTTTACAGTTTTTTCACAAGAATGTAATGACTTTTCCCTTAAAATCGGGTATACTATATCATGCAAGGCCAGCGGGGCCGCAACCGCTTCCTTGCACATGATTCCTCCTCACACCAAAGCAATACCCCAAAAAGCAAGAACCCCCTCCGGTGTACCGCAAGCGCCGGAGGGGGTTCTTGTTTTTGTTGGTTCTTCTGCATCAGCCCAGCTTTGCCGCAAACACCGAGAGCACGATCTTGGGGTTTACCTGGGCACCCAGGCGCTGGATGGCGGCTTCGGCCAGGCGCAGCGCCCGCTGGGCCGTCTGCCCCTGCACCGGGGCATGGGGGCTTTGGCGCAGGCCGGCGGCCGCCACCGCGCGGAAATCTTCCAGCAGGGCCGCCGCACCAGCCTTGTCTTTTTCGTAGGGGGCCAGCAGCACCGCTGCCGCGTAGCTGTCCTTTGCGGCGGCAGCGCGGGCCAGATCCAGTGCCTTTTCCACCTGGGCCGTGCGGGCTTCATCTTTTGCGGCGTGCAGCACCGTGCCGATGTGGCCGTCAAACAGTTCGCTGTACAGCGCCGCCGTTTTTTTGTCCACCCCGTGGGCGGTGCAGTAGCGGGCGCAGACGTCCGGGGCCACCGGGGCCACCGCAAAGCTCACGCAGCGGCTGCGGATGGTGGGCAGCACCCCGGCCAGAGAATCGGCCGTAAGCAGGAACAGCACCCCTTCCGGCGGCTCTTCCATGACCTTCAGCAGGGCATTGGCGGATTCCT